>DATMDI010000180.1:0-2253 GCA_035557875.1 Vicinamibacterales bacterium | reverse complement strand
TTCGTTGCCGATTCGGGCATTCGCCTGGGGCTACTGAACGTCCAGACCCTGCATACCACCACCGCCATCGTCGCGAACGAGCACGAGCCGCTCCTGCTGGCGGACTTCGCCACGATGCTGGAAGACGTCGTGCCCAGCCACAGCGGCTACCGCCACGACGACGCCAGCGTGCGCACCGTCAACGTGACGCTCGGCGAGCGTCCCAACGGCCACGCGCACTGCCGGGCGCTGCTGCTGCCGCCGTCGGTATGCCTCAACGTCGTAGACGGCCGCCTGCAGCTCGGTCGCTGGCAGCGGGTGTTCTTCGTGGATCTCGACGGCCCGCGCAGCCGGCAGGTGACCGTGCTGCTGTTCGGCGAGGGACACCACTGATGAAGGTGAAGCTGATTCTGCCGGCGCTCACCGAGGCCACCAGCCCGTTGTTCCGGCCGATCAAGTATTCGCTGTTTCCGCCGCTGGGGCTGGCCACGCTCGCCGCCTATCTCGATCCGGGTGACGAGATCGACGTGCAGGACGAGCACGTCGAGCGGCTGGATGTGGCGGACACGCCAGACCTGGTCGTAATTCAGGTCTACATCACGTCGGCCAACCGCGCCTACCGCCTCGCGGACGACTACCGCCGCCGCGGCGCCCACGTCGCGCTCGGCGGGCTGCACGTGACGTCGCTGCCCGCGGAGGCGGCAGCGCACGCGGACACGATCTTTCTCGGACCGGGCGAGGACACCTGGCCACAGTTCCTCGCCGACTTCCGCGCCGGCCGTCCGGGCCGCGTCTACCAGTCGCGCACGCGTACGCTGGCCGGCCTTCCCCCCATCCGCCGCGATCTGATCAAGCGGCGTCTCTACCTCGTGCCCAACTCGATCGTCGTGTCGCGCGGCTGCCCGCACGTCTGCGACTTCTGTTACAAGGAGGCGTTCTTCGAGGGCGGCAAGTCGTTCTACACGCAGAGCGTGGACGACGCGCTGGCCGAAATCGATCGGCTCCCGGGCCGGCACCTCTACTTCCTCGACGATCACCTGTTCGGCGATCGCCGCTTTGCCGGCGCGCTGTTCGACGGCATGCGCGGCATGGGCCGCCTGTGGCAGGCGGCCGGCACCGTCAACGCGGTGCTCGCGCCGGGACTGCTCGAGAAAGCCGTGGACGCGGGGCTGCGCAGCCTCTTCGTCGGCTTCGAGACGCTCAACCCCGACAACCTCGTCGAGCAGCGCAAGTACCAGAACATGAAACGCGACTACGCGGCGGCCGTCCGCCGCCTGCACGAGCTCGGCGTGATGATCAACGCCAGCTTCGTCTTCGGGATGGACGGCGACGATGCATCGGTGTTCGACCGCACCGTGGAATGGGCCGTCGGGCAGGGGATCGAGACCGCGACCTTCCACATCCTCACGCCCTATCCCGGCACCGGGCTCTACAAGCGCATCGCGAGCGAAGGGCGGATCACCGAGAGCGACTGGGATCTCTATGACACGCGCCACGCGGTGTTTCGTCCCGCGCGCATGTCGGGCCAGACGCTCGAGCGGGGCTACTGGCACGCGTATCGGCAGTTCTACACGTGGCGCAACATTGCCCGCGGCGCGGCGGCGCACGGCAGCGCCATGCCCGGGCTGCGTCACTTCGCCTACGCATCCGGCTGGAAGAAGTTCGAGCCGCTGTGGGATCTGATCATCCGCGCCAGACAGGCCGGCGCCATGCTGCCCGTGCTCGAGGGCATCCTCAGCGAGTTCGGCCGTCGGACAAATACAGCCGGGTCTAAAGACCCGGCTCCACGTCCGGAGACAAGCGTACGTGGCCGCGGGTCTTTAGACCCGCCTCAGGGAACGGCACTCTCCAGTGGGCCCGGGTCGGTAGACCCGGGCATCCGGGTCATTCCGCTGGCGTTGTGTGGCTCCGGGTCTTCAGACTCAGGCGCAGTTGGCGCGAGTCGCTCAAGGTAGAGGATCGCAGCTCTTGCCACGTCCTGAGCGGGGTCATGTGTCTTGACCGCACTTCCCTTCAATCAAGGGGCGGCTCACGCCGTGCTGGAGATCGCTAGAATGAGCCCAGTGCCCGGCAGCGACTCCACCAGGCCAACGGGGCCCCGCGTGAGACTCACCTACGACGACTTCGTGCACTTTCCGGACGACGGGATGCGCCACGAGCTCATTGACGGGGAGCACTACGTGACGCCGGCACCCAGTTGGAAGCACCAGACCGTGATCGGCAATGTCCATAGCCACATCTGGAACTACCTGAAGCAACACCCGGTGGGCCGTG
>DATMDI010000179.1:0-7097 GCA_035557875.1 Vicinamibacterales bacterium | reverse complement strand
GCCCGAACGTCAGCGCGTACGCCGGCAGCTCACGCGTGTCGGGGCGCACCCGGAGCTTGAAGCGCTCGGCGAGCAGCGCGCGCACGTGCGGCATCAGCGCCTCCGGACCGCCGGGCGGCGCGGGCGCACGGGCGTCGATGTCGAACCGTTCCGCGTTCAGCCAGGCAGGCGCGCCGATCAACTGGGCGTCCACGAGCCCATACGCCCGCAGGATGAGGCTCCGCGGAGTGGCGTTGGTGGCCGTGAACCGGCCGAACGGCGTCGGTTGAATTTCACTCCGCTGCTCGCTTCGGGTCGGCCGGATCGACGCCACGTCGAAGGCCGCCTCCTGCGCCGCCAACGACGCGGCTGCCAGGAAGACGCTGAGGATGGGCAGCCGCTGCAGACGCATACGCGTGTAGACACCGCCAGTGTGGTTCAGGCTCCGCTCATCTGTGGAGCTGCGGGCGGCGACCGGACCTGTCGACGTGATCGTGATCGACCACGTGGAGCCTCCGCCCCCGACTCGGCGCGCATCGGGCGCCCTCACCGCAGCCCGTGAGCGCCGCTCACGGCAGACGGGGAGCCAGGGCAGGCGTCCACTCCCATCCCACCGCCAGTCGTCGATTTTCTCTGAAATTCGCCGCGACACCACCTTCACGCGTCTGGCCTGCTCCTTGCCGGCGGATGAGCATGCGCGGGATAGACGGCCGTGCAGCCCCCCGGAGTGGAGGATGGTGATGATGACGCGACTCGTGACGGCGTGCGTGATGGTGGTGGGCCTGGCCGCGTCGGCAATGGCCCAGAGCACCGGGACGACCAACATGGACATCCTCCGCCAGAAGGTCAAGGCGGACAAGAAACTGGTGGTCGCGCAGAACCTGCAGTTGACGGACGCGGAAGGTGCGGCGTTCTGGCCGGTGTACGAGGCCTACCAGAAAGACCTGCAGCAGCTCAACCAACGCCTGACGGCGGTCATCGAGTCGTATGCCGCCGCCTACAACAAAGGGCCGGTGGCGAACGACGTGGCGAAGAAGCTGCTCGACGAGGCCGTGGCGATCGACGACGCCGAGGCCAAGGCGAAGAGCGCGCTGGTGCCCAAGGTGGTTGGCGTCCTGCCCGCGGCCAAGGCGGCGCGCTACATCCAGATCGAGAACAAGATCCGCGCAGCCATCCGCTACGAGTTGGCCGCCGGCATTCCACTCGTCCAGTAAACGCCGGTCGTCTCGAATGCGTGCCCTCGCGATCGCACTGGCGTTGACGGTCGGCCTTGCAACCAGTGCGGCGGCGCAGGCGCCCGCCTCGAGCCCTGGTGTGACCCCGTTCGGCATGGTGACCGGGGACACGGGCGGTGTCGAAGGGATTGCGGCGGCGGACCAGGCCGCGCCGGTTGCGACAGCGGACCCGCTCAAGCGCGGCGAGTTCGTGGTGGCGCCGATGCCGATCGTGAATCCCACGCTCGAGAACGGCCTGTCGTTCGTGGCCGGCTATCTCTATCGCATCGACGCGGACGATGCGGTCACCGCGCCGTCCGCGAGCGGGGTCGCCGGCTTCAAGACCAGCAACGGCAGCTGGGGCGCCGCGGCCCTGCAGAGTCTCCACCTTGGTCGTGACCGGTTCCGCCTGCTCGGCCTGATGGCCTACGCCGACGTCAACTACAAGTTCTATGGCATCGGCGGGGCTGCAGGCGCCAGCGGCGAGTCGATCGAGCTCAATCAGGTCGGCCCGGTGGGTGTGGTCGAAGGGCTGATCCGGGTGGCGCCGAACTGGTACCTCGGCGCGCGATATCAGATCCTGAGCATGACGGTCTCGACCGAAAGCATCGCGCTTCCGGGCGGACCCACGCTGCCGGCGCAGGACGCCGACATCAGGACCGCGGCCCTCGGCCCGCGCGTGCACTACGACTCGCGGGACAACCCGTTCTATCCCCGGCGCGGGATGCAGATTCAAGGCGTCGCGAGCTTCTACGACGACTCGGTGGGTGGCAATCGCACCTACCAGGGGTATCAGGGCTGGATCAACCGCTATAGCGCCGTCGGCGCACGGCATGTGTTCGCGTGGCACGCCGGCGCGTGCGGTGTGGCCGGCTCGGTCCCGTTCTACGACCTGTGCATGCTGGGCAAGAGCCAGGATCTCCGCGGCTACACCGTCGGGCGATACCGCGATCGCGCGATGATCGCCGGGCAGGCGGAGTGGCGCTCCGAGTTGTGGTGGCGCTTCGGCGGGACGGTGTTCGCCGGGGCCGGCGAAGCGGTGCCGGATTTCGGCGCCCTCAACTGGGATGACGCGCTGCCGGGTGGCGGTGTCGGCCTGCGCTTCACGGTGGCCAAACGCAACCACGTCAATCTGCGCGCCGACTATGCCTGGGGAAAAGACAGCTCTGCCCTGTACATCAGCGTCGTCGAGGCGTTCTGATACCTGCGAGCCTCGCGCCGCGGCCTGTGCCTGTGCGCTGCTGATCGCGGTCGGTGCGGTGCACGGCGCCGAGCGACTTCAGCGCGGCCCCGCGGGCTTCGAGGCCGAACGGCAGCGGATGGTTGACGCGCAGCTCGAGGCCCGCGACATCCGCGACCGCCGCGTGCTCGATGCGATGCGCCGCGTGCCACGCCACCTGTTCGTGCCCGAAGCGCAGCGCACGCAGGCTTACGGCGATTTTCCTCTGCCAATCGGCTACCAGCAGACCATCTCCCAGCCTTACATCGTCGCCTTCATGACGCAGGCGCTGGACGTTCAGCCGGCCCACCGCGTGCTGGAGATAGGCACGGGCTCCGGCTACCAGGCCGCGGTGCTCAGCCTGCTGGCTGGCGAGGTCTACACGATCGAGATCGTGGCGCCGCTCGCGGACCGGGCCCGCGGCACGCTGGCCGGCCTGGGCTACCGCAACATCGACGTGCGCACCGGCAACGGCTACCTGGGGTGGCCCGAGCGCGCGCCGTACGATCGCATCATGGTCACGGCTGCGCCAGCCGAGGTGCCTCCGGCGCTGATCCAGCAGTTGAAGATCGGCGGACTCATGGCGATCCCCGTCGGCACCTTCGCGCAGCAGCTTCGCATCCTCCGGCGGACAGCCACCGGGATGGAGACGCTCAGCACGCTGCCGGTCCGGTTCGTGCCGATGACCGGGAAGCCCTGAGGGGCTCGCGCGGCGGTATCATTCGCCGCATGAGCGCTCGCAGCACACTCCTGTCTCTGATCGCGGCCTTTGCGGTCGTGCTCTCCGTGCACGCCGCGGGTCAGGCACCGCCCGCCGGGGTGCCGGCCTCCGCCGACGGGCCGCCGCGGCGGGCCGACGGCAAGCCCGATCTCACCGGTGTGTGGATGCCGCCCTACGTGCCGGACATGACGGTGAACCGGCGCGACCAGCGCGGCTACGCCGAGGCCCCGTTCTCGCCCGACGACACACCGCAGGCGCGACAGGCCCTGGCTGCGAAAGGCAACAAGGCCGACCTGCCATTCACCGCGTGGGGGCTGGCCAACTGGTCGTCGTACGACGCCGCCAGCGGCGACTACACGGGCAGTTGCTTTCCGTTCGGGCTGCAGCGCGCCGTCAACGCGCCGTATCCGTTTCAGATCATGCAGGACGAGCGGCACGTCGCCCTGCTGTTCGAGATCAATACCTGGCACCACGTGATTCCGATCGCCCGCGAGTTCCCGAAGCAGGCGGCCGACAACCCCACCTGGTACGGCTACTCGATCGGCCGGTGGGAGGGCGACACCTTCGTCGTCGAGACGCGCGGGTTCAACGGCTTCACGCGCCTCGACACCGTCGGCCATCCGCACAGCGACGCGCTGCGCCTGACGCAGACGTTCACGCGTCTCGATCGGGCGCGCCTGGCCTACCGCGTGACGGTGGACGACCCCAAGACCTACACGAAGCCGTGGACCAACGAGCGCACCCTCCGGTTGATGGACGGGCCGTTGCTGGAGTACTCCTGCGAGGAAAACAACCGCGGCCTGTGGGAGGGGCGCATCAAGGGGTGGACGCCGCCCTGGTCGAAACCGCAGTAATAGGGCCGAGTCAATACACGAAGCAAAGAGGTGTCGGCCTACGGCAGCACCAGCAGGCTCGTCTCGGGCTCTTTCTCGAACGCGGCGATTCGAGTCGCGTGCTCGAGCATCAGCGTTGCTACAGCGCTGGATACCCCGATTGAAGGACGACGACGAGTTCAGGACTCAGGTTCTCGTCGATGAGGAAGCGCACGCGCTTGGGTCAGGCAGCGGGGGACGCCAGTCGGCGCTCACGAGCGGCTGCGAACGCCAACACGGCTCGGATGCTCTCGGAGGTAAGGCTCGGAAAGTCGGCCAGGATCTGCGCTTCTGTCATGCCGGCGGCCAGGTATTCCAGTACGTCCTGCACCGTGATGCGGGTACCTCGCACGCAGGGCTTGCCGCTGCGGACCCCTGGCGTCACCGTAATCAGATCTTCCCAGCCCATGGAGGTGAGCATAAGCGCTCAGCCGCCGGCCGGCAAGCCACGAAAACCTTCGAATTCAAACACCCGCACGAGCCTGTGCGCTCAGGCGCTCGCGAGTACCATGTCGGGCGGATGAACCCTCGCCTCGACGGCCTGCACCCCTATCCCTTCGAACGATTGCGCGCGCTGCTCTCCAGTGTGCCGCCGCCCGCGGCGTCGCCGATTCGCCTGTCGATCGGTGAGCCGCAGCACGCGACGCCGGATCTGGTGCGATCGGCGTTGACGGGTCATCTCGACGGCCTCGCCAGCTACCCGGCCACGGCGGGTCTGGACGCGCTACGGGAAACGATGGCGGCGTGGTTTGCCAGGCGATTTGGCCTGCCGCGTCTCGACCCCGCCACCCAGGTGCTCCCGGTCAGCGGCACCCGCGAGGCGCTCTTCGCCATCGCGCAGGCGGTGGTGGACACATCGCGTCCGTCGCCGGCGGTCGTCAGCCCGAACCCGTTCTACCAGATCTATGAGGGTGCGGCGCTCCTCGCCGGCGCGGAGCCGCTGTTCCTCAACCAGACGTCCGGCAGCGATTTCGATCTCGACCTCGAGTCGCTGACCCCGGATCAGTGGAGCCGTGCGCAACTGGTCTACGTCTGTTCACCCGGGAACCCGACGGGCCACGTCCTCGATCTGGACGGCTGGCGGACCCTGTTCGAGTACGCCGACCGCTACGGGTTCGTGATCGCGTCCGACGAGTGCTACTCGGAGATTTATCCGGACGAGGACGCCCCGCCGCTCGGTGCGCTCGAGGCGGCGCGCGCTCTGGGCCGCGACACATTCCACAACCTGGTCGTCTTCACGAGCCTGTCGAAGCGCTCCAACGCGCCGGGGCTTCGGTCGGGCGGGATCGCGGGCGACGCGGCGCTCCTGAAACAGTTTCTGCTGTATCGCACATATCATGGATGCGCGATGAGCCTCCCCGTGCAGCACGCCAGCCTCGCGGCGTGGGGCGACGAATCGCACGTGCGCGACAACCGGGCGCAGTACCGGGCGAAGTTCGATGCCGTGGTGCCGATGCTCGAGGCGGTGCTCGAGGTCCGCCGTCCCGACGCCAGCTTCTATCTGTGGGCCGGCGTGCCGGGGGGCGACGACGAGGCGTTCACCCGCGAACTGTTCGCACGGACGCACGTGACCGTGCTGCCGGGGCGGTATCTCGCGCGCACCGCGCACGGCGAGAACCCTGGCGCCGGCTACGTACGCATCGCACTGGTGCCAGGAATCGAGGACTGCGTCGAGGCTGCACGACGCATCGTGGAGATGTGCCGTTGACGACCGACCAGACCGTCCGTTCCGCCCATCCGCTCGAAGCGCTGATCGACGCCGCATTCGAGGCCAGGGCCACCATCACGCCGTCCTCCGCCGAGCCGGCGCTGCTCGACGCGCTCGACCGGGTCATCGGCGAGCTCAATACGGGCTCCCTGCGCGTGGCCGAGAAGCGCGACGGCTCGTGGGTGACCAACCAGTGGATCAAGAAGGCCGTGCTCCTGTACTTCCGCACCCACGACAACGAGGTGATGCCGGACGCGGGAGGCGGGGCCAAGCACGCGGTCGTGACCCGCTGGTTCGACAAGGTGCCGGTGAAGTTCGACAGCTCCTACAGCGCCGCACAGTTTCGCGAGGGGGGCTTTCGCGCGGTCCCGCCGGCGACTGTCCGCACCGGCACGTTCATCGGCAGGAACGTCGTGCTGATGCCGTCGTACGTGAACATCGGCGCCTACGTGGACGAGGGGACGATGGTGGACACGTGGGCCACCGTCGGCTCGTGCGCCCAGATCGGCAAGAACGTTCACCTCTCCGGCGGCGTTGGCATCGGCGGCGTGCTCGAGCCGCTCCAGGCCAACCCGACGATCGTCGAGGACAACTGCTTCATCGGTGCGCGGTCGGAGATCGTCGAGGGCGTGATCGTCGAGGCCAACTCGGTGATCTCGATGGGCGTGTTCATCGGCCAGAGCACGAAGATCTACGACCGGGCGACGGGCGAGATCGTCTACGGGCGCGTGCCCTCGGGCTCGGTCGTGGTGCCAGGCAGCCTGCCGTCGCCGGATGGGAAGTACTCGCTCGCCTGCGCCGTCATCGTGAAACGCGTGGACGCGGCGACGCGTGCCAAGACGTCCATCAACGAGCTGCTGCGGGCCTGACCGGCAGCATCTCCATGACATCGGCTCGTACCGTCTCCACATCGGACATCCACCAGCAGACGCTCGATCTCGCGAAGCAGCTCATCGCCCGCCGATCGCTGACGCCCGACGACGCCGGCTGCCTGGAACTGCTCGGCACACGGCTGGTGGCCGCGGGGTTCACGTGCGAGCGGATGGATCGCGGCGCGGTTCGCAATCTCTGGGCCCGCCGGGGGACCGGCGCGCCGCTCGTCTGCCTGGCTGGGCACGTGGACGTGGTGCCGGCGGGGCCGGCCGAGCGATGGACGAGCGACCCGTTCACGCCGACTGAGCGAGCCGGATGCCTGTTCGGGCGCGGCGCCGCCGACATGAAGGTGTCGGTGGCCGCCATGACCACGGCGGCGGAACGTTTCGCGGCGGCGGCGATCAGTCATCGGGGGTCGCTGGCGCTACTGTTCACGTCGGACGAGGAGGGTGCCGGCGTCGATGGCACGAAGGCGGTCGTGCAAGAGCTGCAAGCGAGGGGCGAGCGCATC
>DATMDI010000178.1:0-2939 GCA_035557875.1 Vicinamibacterales bacterium | reverse complement strand
GGCCCACCAGCCGTCGCCAATCGACATGTGCGGCGTGCCGTTGATGGCGGCCTTCATCCCGCTTGTGCCGCTGGCCTCGAGCGGCTTGCGCGGATTGTTCATCCACACGTCGCAGCCCTGCACGAGGAAGTGCGCGACGTGCAGGTCGTAGCCTTCGACAAAGGCGATGCGTCCACCGAACTTCGGATCGAGGGCGCGGGTGTAGATGCGCTGCAGGTGATGCTTGCCGATGTCGTCGGCGGGATGCGCCTTGCCGGCGAACACGATCTGCACCGGCCGGCCCCATTTGTTGAGGATGCCGGCGAGGCGCTGGGGATCGGTGAAGAGCAGTTCGGGGCGCTTGTAGCCGGTGAAGCGCCGGGCGTAGCCGATGGTCAGCGCGCTCTGGTCGAACATCGTGCCCGCCGCCACGACCCGCGCCGCGGACCCGCCTTCGGTCGTCCACCGCTGCCGCGCCCGCTCGCGCACGAACTGGAAGAGAAACGTGCGCAGCGCTACGCGCGCGGCCCACAGTTCCTCGTCCGGAATCTCGAGCACGCGATCGCACAGCACCGGATCGTCGTGCGACTCGAGCCAGTCCGGACCGAGGTAGCGATCGAGGAGCCGCGCAATCTCCGCCGACATCCAGGTGGGCACGTGCACGCCGTTGGTGAGCGCCTTCACCGGCACGCGGCTCACCGGCAGGTCGGGCCACAGCGACTTCCACATCTGCCTGGTCACGTCGCCGTGCAGCTGGCTCACGCCGTTGACAGAGGCCGCAGTGCGCATCGCCAGCGCCGTCATGTTGAACATCGGACCGGCGCCGTTGTCGTGTGAGCCGAGATCGAGGAAGCGGGTCCGGTCGTCGCCGAGATCGCCCCAGAGTTCGCCGAGATGGGTTTCGACCATGCCGAACGTGAACGCATCGTGGCCTGCCGGCACCGGCGTGTGGGTCGTGAACACGGTGGTGCGGCGGACGTCGGCGAGGGCGCTGTCGAAGGTCAGCCCCTGCGCGCAGAGGTCGTGGATGCGCTGCAGCACCACGAAGGCCGCATGGCCCTCGTTGAGGTGATAGAGCGCCGGCGAGAAGCCGAGCGCGCGCAGCGCCCGGACGCCGCCGATGCCGAGCACGATCTCCTGCTGCAGGCGGGTTTCGCGATCGCCGCCGTAGAGCCGCGCCGACAGCTCGCGGTCGCGCGGCGCGTTCTCCTGCAGGTCGGTGTCGAGGAGGAACAGCGACACCCGTCCCGCGCGCACGCGCCACACCGCGGCCAGTACGGTGCGGCCCGCGAGCGGTACCGCCGTCACGCACGGCTTGCCGTCAGGGGTGAGCGCCGGCTCGATCGGCGCGTCTTCCCAGTTCAGGCGCTCGTAGCGCTCTTCCTGCCAGCCATCGGGCGTGATCGCCTGGTGGAAGTAGCCCTGCGGGTACATGAACCCGACGCCGATGAGCGGCACGCCGAGATCGCTCGCCTCCTTGCAGTGATCGCCGGCCAGGACGCCGAGGCCGCCGGCGTAGATCGGCAACGACTGGTGCAACGCGAACTCGGCGGAGAAATAGGCGATCGACGCTGTGGCGAGCTGCGGATGCGCGCGCGCGCACCACGTGTTGCGCGCCGCCCGTGCGTCGTCGAGGCCGGCCATCGCGCGGTCGTACATCGCGAGCCACTCGGGGCTCGCCACCGCGCGCGCCAGTGCGTCGTTCGAAATTTGCGCCAGCATCTTCACCGGGTTGTGGGCCGTGAGCCGCCACAGCGTGTAGTCGAGGCGGCGAAAGACGTTGCGCGCTGTCCGATTCCAGCTCCACCAGAGATCGCCCGCCAGTTCGTTCAGGCGATGGATGCGGTTGGGCAATTCGGGCACGCGTACTCCTCAGCTGTTGAATCGGCCGGCTTTGTTCGGGTGGAGCGGGAGGTCCGTGATGGTCGAATTTGCGGACCGGCTCAGGCTCAACCGCGGGATCGTGTATTCTGAGCCTACGCCCGATCCCGGGCATGCTCCAAGGAACTGAGCTATGGCCCCGAACGCCCGACCCACTGCCGCGAAGCGAGAACGCGAAAAGTCGCTCGCGGAACGCCGCAAGGAAAAGGAGGCCCGCCGCCGAGACGCGAAGGAGCGGAAGGCGACCGCCGGCCCCAAGGCCGACGGCATCGACCCCGACATCGCTGACATCAAGCTCGGCCCGCAGCCCCTGGCCGACTGGCAAGTCGAAGACAACCCCGAAGGCTGACGCGTGCCCGATTTCCAGCCTTCGCGCGACCGCGCGGGGCTGGACGACCGGCCCCCGGCGCAAGACCGGGAGCCAGCCGCCTTTCCCTACAAACCGAACCAGCCGCCTCAGTTGGCGGCGAAGCAGTAGAGCAGGCCGGCGCCGCCGGTGGCGACGAGGTTCGCCTGACTGCAGCCGGCCGACTTGTGCGTGGCGTTCCACGACGAGTTGCCGCCGCCCGTGCGGTCGTGATGCCCGAGCCACACGCCCGGCCCCTGCCCGCGCGGTGTGCCGGCCGGCGGCGCCACGTTGCTGGTGTAGTTGCTGCAGGTGGTGTCGTCCGCGCCGGCGCGCGCGCGGCCGAACGAATCCGAGCCCGTGAGGATGTCGTGCTGATTCGGCATGTCGCCGACGCCGTTGACGACCGTGCCCTTTTCGGTCAGCGCGAACGTCTTGTTGATGGTGTTGCGATCGCGCTCGACGTCGCCGTGCAGGTCGGCCACGTTGTTGGCCACCAGCGCGCCGTTCTTGTTGTACCAGGGACCGGCGCCGATCCGATCGCGGGCGTTGACCGCCGGCTGGCCGTTGGCGGCCGTGGCGCTCAGATAAGCGCGCCAGGTGCGTCCCGCAGGCGTGGGGATAGCGCCCGCCGTGGCCATCTGCGCGCAATACGCGTCGGCGCCGGCAAGGCCGCCGTAGTTGGCGCCGTCGCCCTTGCCCACGCTCGTGATGAAGAACGACACTGGTCCCG
>DATMDI010000177.1:0-7656 GCA_035557875.1 Vicinamibacterales bacterium | reverse complement strand
AGCGGCACCTCCGGCGCCTGCCGGTGACCAACCGCACCGAGCGCATCGCGGCGCTGGAGTTGAAGGTGTGCGCCTGCGTCGAGCAGGGGCAGATCGGCGAAGCCGCGGCCGCGGTCGCCGATCTCGACGCCATCGCCGAGGAGTCGCGCACGGCGCCGCTGCGGGCGCGCGCACGCTTTGCCGCCGGCCTGGTGGCGGCGCGCACCGGCGATGCCCGGACGGCGCGGGCGCACCTCGAGGACGCCGTCGATCTGTTCAAGGCGAGCGGGGCGCCGTTCGAGACCGGACGTGCCCGCCTCGAACTGGCGCGCGTGCTGGGCGTGCTCGGCCGTCCTGATGCGGGTATCGACGAAGCGCGGCGCGCGATCGACGACCTGGAGCCGCTCGGGGCCAGCCTCGAGATCGGCCGCGCCCGCGCCATTCTCGAGACGCTGTCCGCCCCGGCGGCGCCGCCCATCGAGGACCGCAAGGGGCTGACGCCACGCGAGATCGAGGTCCTGCGGCTGATTTCACAGGGCTTGAACAACCAGGCCATCGCGGAACGGCTGTTCATCAGCGAGCACACGGTGCACCGCCACGTCGCCAATACGCTGACCAAGCTCAACGTCTCATCCCGTTCAGCGGCGGTCGCCCAGGCCGGCAAGCTCGGCTTGCTGTCCTGACGTGGGGGCCGGCTTTAGCCGGCCCGGGCCGCCTGAAGGCGGCCCCCACGTTCCTAAGGCCCAAGGCCTCCCCATGGCCCGTTCGGGCCATTTCGATCGGCTATCCCAAAATGACCGGATCGGGCGAAGAGCCGGCCGGCTCCGGTTGCGTAGAGTTGTCCTCGATGGCTGCCGCCGCTTGAAAGCAAGGACAAGACCCATGCGCTACCTGATTGCCGTTGTTTCGTGGACCCTCCTGGCGTTGCTGGCGATTGCCGCGTCCCGCCCGGCGCGCCACGATCCGGCGCCCGTGCGCGGAGCGGTTCCCACTACGAACTGGTCCCGGGCAAGCCAGGGGATTCCGGCGTTCGGAGACGCCGGTCCGATCCACTGAGCCCGTCGAGGCAAGCGTGAACTCTTCCGACCTTCGGCTCCTGTGCGTGCTGGCCCATCCCGACGACGAGTCGCTGGGCACCGGCGGAGCGCTGGCCCAGTGTGCGGCCGACGGCGTGGCCACGTACCTCCTCACCGCCACGCGCGGCGAACGGGGGCGCTTCGGAGCGGCGATCGAGCGGCCGTCGCCCGAGGTCGTCGGGCGCACGCGCGAGGCCGAGTTGCGGTCCGCGGCCGCCGAGCTGGGCTTGAAGGACGTGTGCGTGCTCGGCTACCCGGATGGCGAACTCGACCGCGTGAACGAAGGCGAGGCGATCGCGCGCATCGCCGGCCACATCCGGCGCATCAAGCCGCAGGTGGTGATTACGTTCGGGCCCGAAGGCGCGTACGGCCACGTCGATCACATCGCCATCAGCCAGTTCGCGACCGCCGCCGTCGTGGCCGCGGCGGATTCGTCGTGGCGGGCCGACGGCGAGCCGGCCGAATCGCACCGCGTGTCGAAGCTCTATTTCATCGCGTGGAGCGCGGCGAAGTGGGCCGCCTACCAGGCAGCGCTGAAGCGTCTCGTCGCCGTCGTCGACGGCGAGGAGCGCCACGCCACCCCGTGGCCGGACTGGGCGATTACGACCGTCATCGACACCAGCCGCGTGTGGCCGACGGTGTGGCGTGCGGTCTCGTGTCACCAGACCCAGATGTCCATCTACGACCGGCTCGCGGACCTGCCGGACGAGCACCAGCGCGCGCTCTGGGGAACGCAGGAGTTCTACCGGGTATTCAGCACCGTCAACGGCGGCCGCCGCCGCGAAACCGATCTCTTCGAGGGGCTGCGATGACTGCGACGCGACTGCCCGTGGCCGATTCACTGACGCGGCGCACGACGCCGCTGAGCATGCCGCCCGACGATTTTCGCGCGCTCGGGCATCAACTGGTGGACCTCGTGGCCGACCGGCTTGCGCACCTCGCCGACGGCCCCGTCTCGCCGGGCGACTCGCCGGCCGACGTCAGGGCGCTGCTCGATGCGGCGCGCGGCCTTCCCGCGGGCGGCGGCGACGCCAGCCGCCTGGTGCTGGATAGCGCGCGGCTGTTGTTCGATCACTCGATGTTCAACGGGCACCCCCGGTTCTTCGGCTACATCACCTCCAGCCCTTCACCCATCGGCATGTTCGGCGACTTCCTGGCCGCCGCGCTCAACCAGAACGTCGGCGCGTGGAATCTGTCGCCCGTCGCCACCGAGGTGGAGCTTCAGACCGTCCGCTGGCTCGCCGAGCTGATCGGCCTGCCAGCCGGAGGCGCGGGCCTGCTGGTGAGCGGTGGCAACATGGCGAACTTCATCGGGTTCCTGGCGGCGCGCGCGGCCATGGCGGGGTGGGACGTGCGCAAGGAGGGGGTGGCGCGCGGTTCGCTCGTCGCCTACGTGTCCAGCGAAACCCACACGTGGGTGCAGAAGGCCGCCGACATGTTCGGCCTCGGCACCGACGCGGTCCGCTGGATCCCCACCGCCGGCGCGCAACAGATGGACGTGGCGGCGCTGCGCCGGCAGGTCGAGCAGGACGTGCGCGACGGGCACCGGCCGTTCCTCGCGGTGGGGACCGCCGGAACGGTCAGCACCGGCGCCGTGGACCCGCTGGCTGCCATCGCAGCGGTGTGCCGCGAGCACGGAATGTGGTTCCACGTGGACGGCGCGTACGGTGCCGTGGCCGCGCAGGCGCCAGGCGCCCCGGCGCTCCTGCGCGAGCTCGTCGAGGCCGACTCGATCGCCGTCGATCCGCACAAGTGGCTCTACGCGCCGCTCGAAGCCGGTTGCATCCTCGTGCGCGATCCGGACGCATTGCGGAAGACGTTCTCCTACCACCCGGCCTACTACGGCTTCGACGAACAGGTCGTGAACTTCTTCGAGTACGGCCCGCAGAACTCGCGCGGGTTCCGCGCCCTGAAGGTGTGGCTGGCGCTCCAGCAGGCGGGGCGCGACGGCTATCTGCGGATGATCGGCGACGACATGCAGCTGGCCGCCCACCTGTTCTTCTGCCTGGACGGGCATCCGGCGTTCGAAGCGCTCACGCAGGGCCTCAGCATCACCACGTTCCGGTTCGTGCCTCCGGATCTGCGCGCACGCGTGGGAGCGGAGGACGTGGAACGCTATCTCGATCGGCTGAACCGGCAGATTCTGGCCGCGGTCGAGCGCGGCGGCGAGGCCTTTCTGTCGAACGCGGTCGTGGACGGCCGCTTCGCCCTGCGCGCCTGCATCGTCAACTTCAACACCTCACTGGAAGACGTCGAGGCGCTGCTGCCGCTCGTCGCCAGGCTGGGGTCACAGGCCGACGCCGCTCTCAGGCACGAGACGGCCGTCCCGCACGACCCGCCGGCGGCGAATGCGCCGGCGCAGATTGAAAGGAGCCGGTCATGACCAATATGCACGCGACCACGACCATCGACACGCCGCGCGGCGCCGCGAGCCCGCGCGCCGAGGCCCTGGCTTCGCGGATGGAGCAGGGGCTCGACGCCCTGATCGCCTATGCCGCCGCGCTGACCGAGGCGCAGTGGCGCACGCCGATCCCGAGGGACGGGCGGACGGTGGGCGTCGTCGTCCATCACGTCGCCAGCGTGCTGCCGATCGAGATCCAGCTCGCACAGGCGCTGGCCAGGAACGAAGCGATCACCGGCGTCACGTGGGACGTCATCCACGAGATGAACGCGGGCCACGCCAAAGATAACGCCGCGGTCTCCAAGCAGGCGGCCATCGAGCTCCTGCGCGAAAACGGCGCCGTCGCGGCCGCCGCGATCCGTGCCTTCAACGACACCGACCTGGCCGGCGCCGCGCTGGTCTCGCTTTACGCCGATGCGCCCCTCACCTGTCAGTTCATGCTCGAGGATCACGCCGTACGCCACTGCTATCACCATCTCGCGAAGATTCGCGGCGCGTTGAAACAGTAGCTCGAGTTGCAGATCGACGTGGGGGCCGGCTTTAGCCAGGCTTTAGCCGGCCCTGGGCCGCCTGAAGGCGGCCCCCACATCTGATGTCGCTCAGTGATCCACCGGATACGGACCGTCGGCGAAGACCTCGGCGTGGTAGCCCTTCGACCCGATTGCGCGGCTCAAGGCGCTGCCCGCCGGGCCGCCTGCCTCGAGGTCCTGCACGACGCGGGCGAAGTCGAAGACCGGCCGCCAGCCCAGATCGCGGCGTGCCCGCGCGTTGTCGTAGACGCGGTCGATGCTGGAGAACATCGACCAGCCGCGGGCCGCATACACGGGTGCGTAGCGCGGCACGCGGCGGCCGACGATAGCCGGGGCGTCGGTCCGCAGCCCGGCCAGGTCGGCCGGCGTGAACGGCGTGGTGGCGCTGACGATGTAGCGGCCCAACCCGATCGCCGCCGCCCGTTCCAGGGCCAGCAGGTGGGCATCGACGATGTCGGCGATGTCGGCGCGGCGGAAGAGGAACTCGTTGGCTTTCGCGTTGGCGTCGGCGTAGGCCTCGCGCGTCTCCCGGCGATCGTCGGGTTCGGGGAAGAACCGCGACGTGCGCAGGATCAGGCAGGGCAGGCCGTGGCGGTGGTGGAGCAGCTCGCACAGGTTCTCTGCCGCCACCTTGGTGACGCCGTAGATGTTCTTCGGCACTGGCACGACCTCTTCGGTGATCCAGGCCGCCGGCGCGCCGGGCGGCGGCACCAGCGCACGGCCGAAGGCGCTGGTCGTGCTGGTGAACACGAAGGCGCGGGCTCGCGCCGCAACGGCCTCTTCGAGCAGGTTGAGCGTGCCGGTGATGTTCGTGTCCACGAACGCCTGGCGCGAGTGCGTGGCGACGTGAGGCTTGTGCAGCGTCGCGGTGTGCACGACCGCGTCGACCCCGTCGATCGAGCGTCGCACGAGCCCCCGATCGACGATCGATCCGACGTGATGCGTGAACGGCGACGCCAGGACGTCGATGCCGATCGCCTCGTGTCCGGCGGCGGGCAGCGTGCGCATCAGCGCCTCGCCGAGGTGTCCTGCGCTCCCCGTGACCAACACGCGCATGTCGATTTCACTGTACCAGACGCGCGCAATGGCGGGGCTTCAGCCCCGCCGGCCACGCTACCTCTGACAGACAGGGCAGTAGAACGACGACCGTCCGCCTTGAGTGCGCCGGCGGATCACGCCGATGCAGCGCCGCCGCCGGCAGCGCTGTCCCTGGCGGTCGTAGACACGAAAGCGATCCGCCCGGTAGTCGGCCGCCGACTGTCGGGCGATGGCGTCGAGGAGCACCCGCTTGATCGCATCGGTCAGCCGGAACGCCGCGTCGCGCGGCGCTCCGCCCGGTGTGGCAATCGTCGACGCTCGACGCTGCGGCAGCAGGCCGGCGAGGTGCAGCGCCTCGACCACGTAGATGTTGCCCAGACCGGCGACGACCCGTTGATCCAGCAGCGCCGCCTTGAGCGAGGTGCGCTTGCCGGCACACGCAGCGGCCAGCGCGGCGGCGTCGAACGCGTCCGAGAGCGGCTCGGGGCCGAGCGCTCCAACGGCCGGGTGCCGCTCCAGCGCACCCGGCGGCACGAGATCCATAACGCCGAAGCGCCGCGGGTCGTTGAAGACGATGTCGGCGCCCGAGTCGAGATGGAAGATCACGTGATCGTGTGGGCCGTAACCTGAGGTTGCGCCGTTGTCGTGGCCGTGGCCGGGCGTGCCGGCGACGCGGAACGACCCCGACATGCCGAGGTGCATCAGCAGCGTGTCGCCAGACGACAGCGTCGCCAGCAGATATTTGGCCCGCCGCGTCAGCTCCACGACCGTCTGTCCGGCGACCTTCCGGGCGAACCCGCGAGGAAACGGCGCGCGCAAGTCTGGCCGGCGTAGATCGACGCCGCGGATGCGGGCTCCGACCATCACGGGCGCCAATTCACGACGGACGGATTCCACCTCGGGGAGTTCGGGCACGCTTCAGGATCCCACGCCGGCGCCCACGACATGTGCGCGGCGATACGGTAGGGTCAAGGAGACGATGACCCTGACCGACGGCGAGACCGTGGTGCGCCGCTTCTACATGGCGCGAGCGGAGGGCGATCGTGGCGCCGTCCGTGAGCTGCTGGCAGACGACGTGGCGTGGCACGATCCGTATCCGCCGCCTCACGGCGGCGATCTGCGAGGCCGCGACGCGGTCCTCCGCGACGTGTTCGACGCAGCCGGCGAGCTCACCGGCGGCACGACCCGGCTCTGGATCGAGCAGATGCTGGCCACCGGCCGTCACGTGGCCTCGCTGGTGGGGTGGTCGAGCACATTTCGCGGCCGCAGCATGCGCGGCCGCGAGCTGGCCGTGTTCCACGTCGAGGGCGGCCGCATCGTCGAAGCCTGGTTCTATCCCGAAGACCCGGAGGCGGTGCTCGCGTTCTTTGGCGAGTAGTCGTGAGGGCCGCCTTCAGGTGGCCCTGGGCCGGCTAAAGCCAGGCTAACGCCGGCCCCCACGATCCCGCCCTACAAGGAGAGGGGCGCGGTGCTGTCGCCGATCGAGTCCACCCGCGCGCCCATCTTGTGGAGCATCGCCAGCAGCAGGTTCGACATCGGCGTGTGCGGCGCGTGACGCAGGTGCCGCCCGCCGTTGAGCCGCCCCGACGCCCCGCCGGCGATGAGCACCGGCAGCGGATCGAAATTGTGCTCGTTGCCGTCGCTCAGGCTGCTGCCGTAGAGGATCATCGAGTGGTCGAGCAGGTTGCCGTCGCCGTCCGGCGTCGTCCGCAGCCGCTCCAGGAAGTAGCCGAGCATCTTCACGTGGTAGCGGTTGATCACCGCGAACTGATCCATGTTCTTGCGTTCGTTCGAGTGATGCGAGGCGTTGTGGAAGCCGTCTCGCACGCCGGTCGCGGCGTAGACCGCGTTGCTGTTCTCGCGCGCGAACATCAGCGTCGAGATGCGCGTGACCTCCGACTTGTAGGCCAGCACCTGCAGGTCGAACATCAGTTTCAGGTGACCCTCGAAATCGGCGGGAATGCCCACCGGCGCGTCGGGCAGATCCAGGTTGCGCGACAGCGTCGCGTCCACCTGCTTCACCCGCCGCTCAATTTCCCGGACCTCGTCGAGGTACTCGCGCAGCCGGCGCCGGTCACCGGCCGGCAGGTCCTTCTCGAGCGAGGGCACCTGGTCGCGAACCGAATCGAGCAGGCTCTTGGCCTGGTTGCGCCGCTCCTGCCGCTGCGCGTCGGTGCTGCCGTCGCCGAACAGCCGCTGGAAGACGATCTGCGGGTTGTTCTCCATCGGCAGCGGCAGCGTGGCCGACTTCCACGACAGCGTGTTGCGGTAGGCGCAGGTGAAGCCGGCATCGCCGCAGGTCAGGTTAACCGGCTCCATCGACAGCTCGATCGACGGCAGCGGCGTGTCCTGGCCCAGATGCTGCGCGGCGATCTGATCCACGGTTGCGCCGACATAGGCTTCGTTCTTCTTCACCGGGTGCGCACCGCTCAGGAACACCGCTGCCGCGCGCACGTGGTTCTCGGCCCCGCCCGTGTCTTCGCCGGTGGCCGGTGCGACGGGTGCGTGCGCGAGGTCGCTCACCACCACCAGCCGATCGCGGAACGGTTCGAGCGGCTGGAGGATTTCCGAGAACTGGAACGCCGAGCCCTCGCCCGACGGCGTCCATTTGTCCATCGTCGCGCCGTGCGGG
>DATMDI010000176.1:0-3448 GCA_035557875.1 Vicinamibacterales bacterium | reverse complement strand
CGCCCTCCTTTCTCTCGACGAAGCAGCTCGAAGGTCTCGTTGGACGGTTGTCGGCACTGACGCCGTGGAAGGATGCGGAAGAAGTCACGTTCGAATGCGAGCCGGGCACGCTCACTGAAGCCAAGCTCGCCGCGATTCGCGGCATCGGCGTTACGCGCCTCAGTCTCGGCGTCGAGAACTTCGACGATCAGATCCTCGAGCTGAACGGCCGCGCGCATCGTTCTCCGGAAGTGTTCCGCGCCTACGAGCAGGCGCGGCAGCTCGGGTTTCCGCAGATCAACATCGATCTGATCGCCGGCATGCTGGGCGAGACCGAGGAGAACTGGCAGCGGTGCATCGAGAAGACGCTGGAGCTGGCGCCCGACAGCATCACCATCTACCAGATGGAGCTGCCGTTCAACACCGCGATCAGCAGCGATCTGATCAAGAAGACCGGCAGGTTCAAGGAGCCGGTGGCCGACTGGGCGACGAAGCGGCGGTGGGTGCGGGAGGCGTTCGAGGCGCTCGAGCGCGCCGGCTATCACGTCCGCAGCGCCTATACCGCGACGAAGAATCCCGAGCGGACGAAGTTCGTCTACACCGATCGTCTGTGGCAGGGCGCCGACATGGTGGGCCTGGGCGTCGCGTCGTTCGGGCACATCAACGGCGTCCACGTGCAGAACTTCGATACCTGGGAGACGTACAGCGCGGCCGTGAAGGCCGGCGGCGTTGCGCTGAATCGCGCCTACCGGCCGACCGACGAGGAGCGGATGATCCGCGAGCTGGTGCTGCAGTTGAAGCGCGGATCCATCAAGCCGTCGTACTTCCACGACAAGTACCAGGTGAACGTCCTCGAGCGTTTTCGCGAGCAGTTCGACCGGCTCGCCGCCGAGGGCTATCTCGCCACGGCCACCGAGGAGCTGGTGGCCCTGACGCGCGAAGGCCTGCTGCGGGTTGACGTGCTGCTGCGCCGCTTCTTCCAGCCGCAGTATGCCGACGTTCGATACACGTAGTGGCATCCCCTCGCGTCTCTGAGCACCGCTACCGGCGGCGCGTGCAGTTCGTCGAGGTGGATTCGGCGCGCATCGTCCATTTCAGCCACTTCTTCCGCTACATGGAGGAGGCCGAGCACGCGCTGTGGCGCGAGGCGGGGCTCGGCATCGCGACGCGCGGCGACGGGTTCGGCTACCCGCGCGTGGCGGCCTCGTTCGACTACCATGCGCCGCTCCGCCTCGAGGACGAGTTCGACGTCCACCTCCGCATCGTGAAGATCACGAGGGCCAGCATGGCCTACGCGTGCGCGATCAGCCGGGGGAGCGATCGCATCGCCACCGGCGCCCTCACCATCGTCTGCGTCGTCCAGGGCGAGGACGGACGCATGGTCTCGGCGCCGTTTCCCGCCGCGGTCCGCGATCGCTTCGAGGTTGCGGCGGAGGGCGGCGCCTGATGCCGGCCGAGCGTCTCTCCCGGCTGGTGCGCCACGCGTACGCGCACAGCCCGTTCTACCGGCGCAAGCTCGACGCCGCCGGCATCGACGTCGCCAGCCTGCGTTTTCCGGAGGCTCTGCAGACGTTGCCGCTGACGACCAAGGTGGAACTGGTCGCGGATCAGGCGGCGAACCCGCCGTGGGGTACGGTGCTGACCGAGCCGCTCGAGCGTTACACGCGCTACTGTCAGACGTCGTCGACGACCAGCAACCCGCTTCGGTGGGCCGACACCAACGAGAGCTGGCAGTGGATGCTCGAGTGCTGGAAAGAGGTCTACCGCGCCGCCCGCGTCGGGGCCGCCGACCGCGTGTTCTTTCCGTTCTCGTTCGGTCCGTTCCTCGGATTCTGGGCCGGGTTCGACGCCGGGTCGCAGATGGGCATGCTGTGCGTCCCCGGCGGCGGCATGTCGAGCCGCGTGCGCCTGGGCGTCATCGACGCCATCCAGGCCACCGTGGTCTGCTGCACGCCGACCTACGCGCTGCGCCTGGCGGAAGTGGCGGCCGAGGAGTTTCCCGAGCGGCCGCTGGCGGAGAGCAGCGTGCGCGTGCTGATCGTGGCCGGCGAGCCCGGCGGCAGCATCCCGGCGACGCGCGAGCGGATCGAGCGCAGTTGGGGCGCGCGGGTCATCGATCACCACGGGATGACCGAGGTGGGGCCCATCAGCTTCGAGTGCTGGGAAACGCCGGGGGCGCTGCACCTGAACGAGTCGGAGTACGTCTGCGAGGTGCTCGACCCGAGGACCCTGCGCCCGGTCGGGGACGGTGAGCCGGGCGAGCTCGTCGTCACCAATCTGGGGCGTTTGTCGGGGCCCGTCATCCGCTACCGGACGGCAGACATCGTCGTACGGCGCTCCGGCGCGTGCGCGTGCGGGCGGACCTCGGCGCGCCTCGAGGGTGGCGTGCTCGCGCGCGCTGATGACATGATCAACATCCGCGGGGTCAACGTCTATCCGACCAGTATCGAGGCGGTCGTGCGCGGCTTCCCGGACGTCGTCGAGTTCAGGACGACCGTCACCGAGGCGCATGCGATGCGGGCGCTGTCGGTGGACGTGGAGTTGGCGCCGGACGCCGATCGCGCGGCCATCGCCGACCGGGTCGCCGTCCGGCTGAAGGAAGCGCTCGGGGTGTCGGTGCGCGTGCAGGCGGTCGAGGCCGGCGCGTTGCCACGGTTCGAGATGAAGGCGAAGCGGTTCGTGGTGGAGGTGTGATGGAGTCCGTGGTCAGCGACGTGGTCGTCGTCGGGGGCGGCCCCGCCGGGGCAACCGTGTCGACACTCCTGGCGCAGCAGGGCGTCAGCGTCGAGCTGTTCGAACGCGAGAAGTTTCCCCGCTTTCACATCGGCGAATCGCTCATCCCCGAGACCTACTGGGTGTTGAAGCGGCTCAACATGCTCGAGAAGATGCAGCGCAGCCACTTCGTCAAGAAGTACAGCGTGCAGTTCGTCAACTCGAGCGGCCGGAACTCGGCGCCGTTCTATTTCTGGGACAACAAGCCGCACGAGTGCTCACAGACCTGGCAGGTGGTGCGCAGCGAGTTCGATCAGATGATGCTCGACAACGCCCGCGAGCACGGCGTGCGCGTGCACGAGGAAGTGCGCGTGCTCGAGGTGCTGTTCGAGTCCGGGCGCGCCGTCGGCGTGAAGGTGAGGGGGAAGCAGGACGGCACGATTCGCGAGGTGCGGGCCAAGGTGGTCGTGGACGCGAGCGGCCAGAACGGCCTGCTGCAGAACAAGCTGGACCTGCGCGTATGGGATCCGATCCTCAACAAGGGCGCCGTCTGGACCTACTGGGAGGGCGCCTACCGCGACACCGGCAAGGACGAGGGGGCAACGCTCGTCATCCAGACCGGCAACAAGAGCGGCTGGTTCTGGTACATCCCGCAGCACGACAACATCGTGTCGGTGGGCGTGGTCGGACCGTTCGACTACCTGTTCAAGGGGCGGACCAACTACGCCCAGACCTACGAGGAAGAGGTCGCGGAATG
>DATMDI010000175.1:0-6531 GCA_035557875.1 Vicinamibacterales bacterium | reverse complement strand
GATCACCCGGCCGGCGCGAAACCGCCGCACCGCCGCCACCGCGGCGCGCATCGTCGAACCGGTGGCCAGGCCGTCGTCCACCAGAATCACCGTGCGACCCTCGATCGGCGCCAGCGGCCGGCCGCCGCGATACAGCCGCTCGCGCCGATCGAGTTCGGTCGATTCGGCCCGCGCCACGGCCTCGACGACGTCGGCCGACGGGCGCAGCCACTGCAGCACCTCGTCGTTGAGCACCTGCACGCCGCCGCTCGCGATCGCTCCCATCGCAAGCTCGGGATGGCCCGGCACACCGAGCTTCCGCACGGTGAACACGTCGAGCGGCACGCCGAGCGCCACCGCTACTTCGTAGCCCACCGGCACGCCGCCGCGCGGCAGCGCGAGGACGACGACGTCATCGCGCCGGGCAAACGCCGTGAGGCGCTCCGCCAGCGCCGCGCCCGCCTCTTGGCGGTCCCTGAAAGCTCGTGCGTTGCGGCTGCCCCAGGGGATGATGCCCATCGCTCACGCTCCCTCCCCTAGTTGTGCACCCGCTCGCACGCTTTCTACAACCTGAGCCGCGAGATGTTCACCAGACGCGCACCCGATCGTCCGGCCGCAGATACAAACGCCGGCTGGCGATCACGTCGAAGGCGTCGTACCACGCGTCGAGGTTTCGCACCGAGGCGGCGCGGTACTCGCCCGGCGCGTGCCCATCCGTGATGAGCGCCTGCCGCAGGGCCGGCTCGCGCCATTTGATCAGCCAGCCCTGCGCGTAGGCGAGGAAGAACTGCTGCGGGCCGGTGAAGCCGGCCATTTCCGGCGCGGCGGTCTCGCCCAGCGACGCGCGCCAGCCGTCGTAGGCGGTCGCCAGGCCAGCCACGTCGGCAATGTTCTCGCTGAGCGTCTGCTTGCCGTTGACATGGAGATCCGGAAACGGCGCGTAGGCGTCGTACTGCGCCGCCAGTCGTCCGCCCGCCGTGCGGAAGTGCTCGAGATCCTCCTTCGTCCACCAGTTCGCCAGCCGGCCGTCGGCGTCGAACATCGCTCCCTGGTCGTCGAAGCTGTGCGTGATCTCGTGACCGATGATGGCGCCGATGGCGCCGTAATTGGTCGCGGCCGGCGCGGCCGCGTCGAAGTACGGCGGCGCGAGGATCGCGGCCGGAAAATTCAGCGCGTTCTGCAGCGGCAGATTCAGCGCGTTCACCGTCTGCGGCGACATCCACCACTCGCCCTTGTCCACGGGGCGCCCCAGCTTGGCGAGCTGGCGCTCGTACTCGAAACGCTCGGCGCGCTGGCGGTTGCCGAAGGCGTCGCCCTTGACGATCGGCAGGCGGCTGTAGTCCACCCACGAATCGGGATACCCGACGCCGACGCGGAGCGTCGCCAGCTTCTGCCGCGCCTTGACCTTGGTCGCCGGCGACATCCACTCGAGGCGATCGATGCGGGCGCCGAACGCGGCAATCAGATTCTTCACCATCGCCTGCATCTGCGCCTTGGTTTCCGGCGGGAAATAGCGGGCGACGTAAACCTGCCCCACGGCTTCCGGCAGCGCGGCGCTGGTCGCGGCGATACCCCGCTTCCAGCGCTCCGCCAGTTGCGGCGTGCCGTTCAGCACCCTGCCGTGAAAGGCGAAGCGCTCCTCCACGAATGCCTTGGGCAGCACGGCGGCGTTGCGGTCGATGGCGTGGAACGTCAGCCAGTGCTTCCACGAGGCCAGCGGCTCGCTGCGCACCAGCGCCGAGAGGCCTCGGACGGCCGCCGGATGCCACACGATGATGACTGGAGCCTGCTCGAGCCGCGCACCGGAGAGAAACGCGTCCCAGTCGAGACCCGGCGCCTTCTGCGGGAATTCGGCGCGCCGCCAGGGGTTGTTTGCCTTCAGCACGTCGAGCGACTCGGCGCGGGTGGCGTGCGCCCGCGCGATCTTGGTTTCGAGCGCGACGATCGCGGCCGCTGCGGCGTCGGGATCGGCAGTTCCGGCGAGCCGCAGCGTGCGCGAGACGTGGCCCGCATACTCCTTGCGGACGCCGGCCATGCGCTCGGACGCGGCGAGGTAGTACTCGCGATCGGGCAGATCGAGCCCGCCCTGCAGGAGATACGGCCGGCTCGTTGCGGGATCGTCGAGCGCCGCCGTCACCCACACGCCGAACAGGCGATCGGTCCGGAAGTTCGTGTTGTTGAGCGCGTCCACGTCGGCGCGGAGCTCCTCGCCGAGCGCGCGCGAGAGCGCCGCGTGCGAGTCGATCGCGGCGAAGCGGTCCAGGATCGGCTTCAGCGGCGCCAGCCCCGCAGCCTCGATGCCGGCGTCGTCCATGTAGCTCACGTAGTAGTCGGCGGCCTGCTGACGGACGGATCCCGCGGGCGGAGACGCGCGGCCGGCCTCCTCGAGGAGCTCGCGGGTGCGCCGCGCCGCCTCCTCGGTCATCGCCTCGCTCGGGCCCCAGGTGCTGCGGTCGGCCGGAATTTCCGTCTTCTCGAGCCAGGCGCCGTTGGCGAACTTGTAGAAGTCGTCGCCGGGATTGACCGACCGATCGATGGCGGCGACGTCGAGGCCGTGGGGGCTCGCCGTCGAGGTGGACGCGTCCGCGACCGGTGTGGCGGCGGGCGCGCCCTCGTCCGAGGCGGCCGGGCGGCACGCGGCCGTGGCCAGCCCCATCAGCGTGACGGCGGCAAGCACGGCAGAACGGACAACGAGTGCAGGGTCGGGTTTGCGCATCGCCACCTCGGGCCAGGGGCGGCCTCGGCCAATTCAGCACCGCAAACCGCGCCAGTCAAGGAAAAAGCCGCAGCCACGGCGTGAGGCACCCCCTTTGCACCAGGCCGGACATGCGCGGCCGTGCTTTCATCACACTGCTTGTCCCCGGAATCGCGATCGTCCTGCTGCTGGGCGCGCCGGGCCAGGCCCGTGGCTACTCGGTGCTGGCGCACGAGTCGGCCATCGACGCGGCGTGGGATCGGGAACTGCGGCCGCTGCTGCTGCGGCGTTTCCCGCGCTCCACGCCCGCCGAGCTGGAACGGGCGCGATCGTTCGCCTACGGCGGCTCGGTAATCCAGGACCTCGGCTACTACCCGTTCGGCAACAAGTTCTTCAGCAACCTGCTGCACTACGCGCGCACCGGCGACTTCGTCGAGTCGCTGGTGCAGCAGGCGCAGACGCTCGACGAGCTGGCGTTCGCGCTCGGCGCGATGGCGCACTACGCCAACGACATCGCCGGGCACCCGCTGGCGGTCAACCGCTCGGTGCCGCTGGCGTTTCCGAAGCTGCGCGCGAAGTTCGGCGACGAAGTCACCTACGTGCAGGCGCCCAAGCAGCACGTCATCGTCGAGTTCTCGTTCGACGTCGCGCAGGCCGCGCGCGGGCGCTACTCGTTCACGCAGTACCGCACGCTGCTCGACTTTCAGGTGGCGACAGCCCTGCTCAATCGCGCGTTCCACGACACCTACGGGTTGGAGATGAGCGACCTGTTCGGCGACGAGAAGCGCGCGATCTCCACCTACCGTTTCGCGGTCAGCCAGCTGATTCCGGCGCTCACGGAGGCGGCGTGGCGCGACCAACGCGACGAGATTCTGGCCGTGACGCCTGCCGCCGAGCGCGCCAACGTCGTCTTCGTCTTTCGCCAGGTGGACTACGAAGACGACTACGGGCGCGACTACCAGAAGCCGGCGCGCTTCGCGCGGTTCCTGGCGTGGGTCTACCGCCTGGTGCCCAAGGTGGGGCCGCTCAAGCCGCTGGCGTTCACGGCGCCGACACCGGAGGTGGACCGGCTGTTCGAGGACAGCATCGCGCGGGCGCACGCCCGTTTCCAGGTGCTGCTGCGCCAGGTGCGCGACGGGCGTCTCGACCTCGCCAACACCAACTTCGACACCGGCGAACCGGCGCACGCCCACGACTACGCGCTCGCCGACGAGACGCACGCCGAGTGGCTCGAAGCGCTGGGCAAGCGCAAGTTCGCCGGCGCCTCACCCGCCGTCCGCCGCACGCTCGACGCCTACTACCGCAACGCGGCGGCACCCGACCCCCGCGACCGCAAGGCGCGAAAGGCCTGGGACCGCACGCAGGAAGAGCTCGCCCGTCTCAATCCGTGACAAACTCAGCGGCGTAATCTTCGCCTCGCGAAGGTTTGCCGCGGTCAGCTGCCTAACCCAACTGAGGGAGGCAGGGAGTGTGTCCTTGTAATCACCGCTTTTTTTCAGTTAAATCCCATCCGCCAGCAGCAGCGCTGGGTTCCCATGCGTTCGCCTTCCGTTCACGTCGTCGTCGGTGTGACCGTCGTTCCAAAACACGGAGAACTTCATGAGAACCCTTGCCGCCCTCGTCGTCCTGCTGGGTGTGGTCACTCCCACGCTCTCGGGGCAGACCGTCCCCGCGTCCAAGAAATTCCTCGGCGGGCCCCTCGTCATCGAAGACCAGGGCAGTTTTTTCGTCGGCGGCGTCCAGAAGATCACCGACTACGCGTCGGCGCTGCCGCCGCCGGCCCCGGGCACGACCGCGCCCACGGGTCCCGTGCCGCAGCAGATCACGATCGGCCAGATGTACGTGCAGTTCCAGATTCCGGCCAAGAAGTACAACGGCGGGTGGCCGGTGATCATGGTGCACGGGTCCACGCACACCGGCGCCTGCCTCGAAGCGACGCCCGACGGGCGCGAGGGCTGGTATCCCTACTTCGTCCGCAAGGGCGTGCCGAGCTACGTCGTCGATCAGGCGGGGCGCGGCCGCTCCGGATTCGACCAGTCGGTCTTGCACGAAGCCGAGGCCCGGCTGGCGGCCGGCGACTCGAAGGCCGCCGCCGACCTGATTCCGAGCTTCGGCCGCATTACCGACAACGGCGCGTGGACCGCCTGGTTCGGCCATCTCGTGCCCGCCGGGTCGAACGTGCGCACCGGCCGGCTGATTCCGCACGGCGACGGCGAAGATCCGAATCCGAAACCGGACGCCTACGCCCACGTGGCGCCGCTGTTCCCGCTCGAGTCGGTGGGCGAGTACTACAAGCAGCTGGTGCCGAACGCCGAGGTGACGCTGCCCGGCTCCACCTGCGCCAGTTGCGACCCCAAGGAACTGTCGCCGGCGAACACCTGGACACCGCAGAACCTGGCCGCGCTGGTCGAACGGCTGGGCGGCGCGATCGTCGTGACCCACTCGCAGTCGGGCATCATGGGCCACCACATGGCACGCATCCTCAAGGAGCACGGCCGGCTCGATCTGCTCAAGGGCCTGGTCACGCTCGAGGGCTCGTGCTCATTGCCGAACAGCGGGCTGACGGCCGCCGACTTCGACAACATTCCCTACATGGCCCTCAAGGGGGACTACACGAACTCGAGCACCGTGTGCCAGGAGACGGTGGACGCCATCAACGCGCGGCGCACCGCCAAACAGGGCACCGCGAAGGCGGAGTACCTGAAGCTCGACGACATGGGCATCCTTGGCGTCACGCACATGATGATGCTCGACAAGAAGAACCTCGAGATTGCCGACATCATGCTGAACTGGGTCAACAAGAACGTCCGCGCCAGCAAGCGCTGATCGCGTGCCTGAGGCGGGCTTTGTGGCTCGCGACCACTTTTATCCTCCCTGGAGAGGAGCGAATATGAGCAGATCGTCCCGGTTGTATATCCTCGTTGCCTTCGCATTTTCCGCCGTTGCTGCCGCGTGCAGCTCGGGTTCGGCGCCCGCCTCCTCCACCGCGCCCGCTTCGTCCACCGCCGCGCCCGCCGCGTCGGCCGACAAGGACTGGGCGATGCCGAACAAGAACAACGCCGGCACCCGCTACAGCGAGCTCGGCCAGATTACCGCCGACAACGTCAAGGACCTCAAGGTGGCGTGGACCTTCTCCACCGGCGTCCTGCGCGGCCACGAAGGCGAACCGATCGTCATCGGCAGCACGATGTACCTGCAGACGCCGTTCCCGAACATCGTCTACGCGCTCGATCTGAGCAAGGAAGGCGCGCCGATCAAGTGGAAGTACGTGCCGAAGCAGGACCCGGCGGTGATTCCGATCGCCTGCTGCGACACCGTCGCGCGCGGCGTGGCGTACTCGAACGGCAAGATCTTCATGAACCAGCTCGATACCAACACCGTGGCGCTCGACGCCGAGACGGGCAAGGAGCTGTGGAAGGTCAAGCAGGGCGACTACAAGCAGGGGCAGACGATCACGTCGGCGCCGATGGTGATCAAGGACAAGGTGATCTCCGGCATCAGCGGCGGCGAGTTCGGCGTGCGCGGCTTCGTCACCGCCAACGACGTCAATACCGGCGCGCAGGTGTGGCGCATGTACAGCACCGGTCCCGAGGCCGAGGTCGGCTTCCCGGGCTCGGTCGAAACCTGGAAGGGCGACGAGTGGAAGCGCGGCGGCGGCACCACCTGGGGCTGGTATAGCTACGACCCCGAGCTCGACCTCTTCTACTACGGCACCGGCAACCCCGGCTCGTGGAACCCGGATCAGCGTCCCGGCGACAACAAGTACTCGATGACGATCTTCGCGCGGAACCCCGACACCGGGAAGGCGGCATGGGCCTATCAGAAGACGCCGCACGACGCGTGGGACTACGACGGCA
>DATMDI010000174.1:0-18401 GCA_035557875.1 Vicinamibacterales bacterium | reverse complement strand
GTGATGCCAGCGGCGGTTCACGGGATCCTCGCGCATGTAGGCGAGCATGTCGTGCATCCAGCCCATGTTCCATTTGTAGGTGAAGCCCAGCCCGCCCTCGTAGGTGGGCCGGCTCACGGCCGGCCACGAGGTAGATTCCTCGGCGATCGTCACCGTGCCAGGCTGCCGGCCGTGCGTGACGACGTTGAGCTGTTTCAGGAACTCCACCGCTTCGAGGTTCTCGCGCCCGCCGTGCTCGTTCGGCAGCCACTCCCCTTCCCGGCGCGAGTAATCGAGATAGAGCATCGAGGCCACCGCGTCCACGCGCAGCCCGTCGGCATGGAACTCCTCGAGCCAGAACAGCGCGTTGCTCAGGAGGAAGGTCCGCACCTCGTCGCGGCCGTAGTTGAAGACCAACGTGCCCCACTCCTGGTGCTCCCCGCGCCGCGGATCCTCGTGTTCGTACAGCGCCGTGCCGTCGAACCGCCTGAGACCGTGCTCGTCCTTGGGAAAGTGGCCCGGCACCCAGTCGAGAATCACCCCCAGCCCGTGCTGGTGGCACTGATCGACGAAGTAGCGGAAATCGTCGGGCGTTCCGAAGCGGCTCGATGGCGCGTAGAAGCCCACGACCTGATAGCCCCACGAGCCGAAGAACGGGTGCTCCATCGCCGGCAGGAGCTCGATGTGCGTGTAGCCGAGGTCGCGGACGTAGGGGACGAGCGACGCCGCGAGCTCGCGGTACGACAAGCTGTACTGCGGGTCGCCCTCACGCCGCCGCCACGAGCCGAGGTGCACCTCGTAGATCGACATCGGACGCTCGCGCCACTCGCCGAGCGCCGCGCGGCCTCGCATCCACTCGCCGTCCTGCCAGACATACGTGCCGCCCGTGGAGACGACCGACGCGGTCTGCGGCGGCGTCTCGAACGCGCGCGCGTAGGGGTCGGCTTTCTCCAGCAGGTGCCCCTCCCGGGTCCGCACCTCGAACTTGTAGCGGGCGCCGTCGCGCAGCCCTGGCAGGAAGAGCTCCCATACGCCCGAGGGCACCAGCCGGCGCATGACGTGGGCGCGGCCGTCCCAGCGATTGAAATCGCCGACGACGCTGACCCGCTGCGCGTTCGGCGCCCAGACGGCGAAGTGCACGCCGCTCACCGACCCGACCGTCCGCTCCCGCGACCCCATTTGCTCCCAGGCGCGATAGTGCGTGCCCTCCGCGAAGAGATGAAGGTCGAAGTCCGTGAGGACGGGGCCGAACTGGTAGGGGTCCACCACCTCACGCACGGCGCCGTCTTCGTGCACCCGAAAGAGGTAGCCGAGCGCGTCGAGCGGACCGTCCCAGGGGACGAACGCGGCAAACAGCCCGTTCTTGTGCTGCCGCTCCATGGGAATCACGTGGCCGCCGGCCACGAGGTCCACCGCGGACGCGGTGAGCTGCAGGGTGCGAATGACGGCGCCGGCCGGTCGGCCGGCAGGGGCGGGATGGCGGCCGAGCACCGCAAACGGATCGTCGCTCAGCCCGTCGGCCACGGCGCCGAGCGCTCGTGCTTCAGAGCGCGTCACGGGGCTCATTGGTGCGATTGTACTGGCTCAGGGCTCAGGGCTCAGGGCGCAAGCGGGCTAAAGGCTGGAGGCCAAAGACCAAAGGCTGGAGGCCACAGAAGAACGGATAGCATAGGGGCGGGAGGATTACGAGTGGCAGTCCACGCAGAGTTTGCAACGACCGAAGGCAGCTTCACGGTGCGCTTGTTCGATCAGGAGGTGCCGAATACGGTCGCCAACTTCGTCGGCCTGGCCGAGGGCACGAAGGAATGGACCGATCCGAAGACGCACGAAAAGGTGACGAAGCCGTTCTACGACGGCATCATTTTCCACCGCGTGATCGAGGGCTTCATGATTCAGGGCGGCGATCCGCTCGGGCAAGGGATCGGCGGCCCCGGCTACAAGTTTGCCGACGAATTCCACCCGTCGCTGCGGCACAGCAAGGCCGGCATCCTGTCGATGGCCAACGCCGGGCCCAACAGCAACGGGAGCCAGTTCTTCATCACGCTGGCGCCCACGCCGCATCTCGACAACCGTCACTCGGTGTTCGGCGAGGTCACTGAAGGCATGGACGTGGTGCGCCGCATCGGCAGCACACCCACCGGCCGGCAGGATCGGCCGGCGAAGGACGTCGTCATCAACGCGGTGACGATTACCCGCACCTAGCCGGCACGACCGGTGGCACACTAACGGCGCCGCCGGGCACCTCCCGCCCCAGGGGGTGCCGGCGGGGCCTCACACACCCGTGAAAGCGCACCACGAACTGATGCCGCTCGTTTACGACGAGCTGCGCCGCATCGCGGCCCGCTACATGGGCCGCGAGCGTCCCGGCCAGACGCTCGACGCCACTGGCCTGGTCAACGAAGCGTTCGTGCGGCTGGCTGCCGAGCGCACCCGCGAATTCGAGAACCGTACGCACTTCCTGGCGATTGCCGCCTTGTCGATGCGCCAGATTCTGGTGCAGCGGGCGCGGGCCAAGCGCGCGGTCAAACGCGACGCGGGCGGGCATCAGGTCACGCTCAACGACGTGAGCGCGCCGCCGTCGGCGGTGCGCGCCGGCTTCGGACGTGCCGATCCCGATCGCCCGGGCGACGTGGACGTGCTGGGGCTCGACGCAGCGCTCACCCGCCTCGCCGCATTCGATCCGGAGCAGGCGCAGATCGTCGAGCTCCGCTACTTCGGCGGCCTCACGGTCGAGGAGACGGCCGAGGCCGTCGGCGTCTCGCCGGCCACGGTCAAGCGGCAGTGGGCGATGGCCCGGGCATGGCTCAAGCAGGCGCTCGAGGGAGCATGACGCCGCAGCGCTGGAGTCAGATCAAGGGCGTCTTCAACGGCGCGCTCGAGCGTCCGGCCGGCGAACGCTCGGCCTGGCTGCGCTCCGAATGCGGCAGCGACGCCGCGCTGCTGGCGGCGGCGGAACAGCTGCTGCACTCGCACGACACGCTGGGAGGGTTCCTCGAGCGCCCACTCGAGGTCGATCCCGAGGATCTCGCGCTCGCGTCAGCGCCAGACGCCGTGGACGAATCGGCGATCTGGCACACCGGTGATCGGGTCGGCGAGTTCGAGATCATCCGGCAGATCGGACGCGGCGGGATGGGCGTCGTTTACCTGGCGACGGACCGCCGGCTGCACCGCAACGTGGCGCTCAAGTCGCTGCCCTCGGCGCTGGCGAACAACACCGATCTGCGCGAACGGCTGAAGCGTGAGGCCCGTGCCGCGGCCACCATCACCGACTCGGCGGTCGCCACCGTGTATTCGCTCGAGGAGGTGGAAGGGCATCTGCTCCTGGCGTCGGAGTTCATCGACGGCAGCACGCTGAGGGCCGTCATGGACAACGGCCCGATGGAGGTCGCCACGGTCCACGCCGCAGCGCTGCAGATCGCGCAAGGCCTGCGCGCCGCGCACGAAGCCGGTGTCGTGCATCGCGATCTCAAGCCCGAGAACATCCTGCTGCCTCCCGGCGGCGCCAAGATCGTCGATTTCGGCATCGCGTGGCTGGACGGCCCCGGCCTCTCCCGGCACACCAAGCTGACGCGCGCGGGCGCGATGATCGGCACGCCGGCGTATATGGCGCCGGAGCAGCTCATGGGCCAGCAGGTGGACGCGCGTACCGACATCTATGCGTTCGGCGTCCTCCTTGCCGAGATGCTCTCGGGCCGCCACCCGCTGAGCGTGAGCGACGCGGCGCCCGTCGAGCGCGAGCGGTCGCCGGAACACGAAGTGCTCGCAGGCCTGCTGCAGCGTGTCGCCGACCACTGCCGGCAGACGGCACCGGCCCAGCGGGTGCAGAGTGCACGCGAGTTGGTGGCGATGCTCGAAGGGCTTGCCGGAGCCGCGGACGGGTCGGCGCCAGCGGTCCCCCGCTCTGCCACGACCGCCCGCCGTCGCAGCCGCTTCTGGTGGGAGTTCCACCAGGCCGCGGCGGCCGTGAGCTATGGCGCCATGCTGGTGCCCGCGTGGCTCGCGCGCGGCGAGATCGGCAGCATCGAGGGTCGCGGATTCTTCATCGCCACTACGTGCGCGGCCGTGGTGGCCGCCATGCTGCGCCTGCACTTGTGGTTCACGTCGCGCGAGCACCCGGCGGACCTGGTGTGGGCACGCCGGCGGTCCGCCCCCTGGATCCGCCTCGCCGACGTTCTGCTCGTCGTGTCGCTCGTGATTGGGGCTGGTCTGGTGGCGGCACAGTCGGCGCTGGACATCGTGCTGCTCGTCCTCGCCGTCGGCGCGGCGGTGGCGTTCATCGTGATCGAGCCGTCCACCGCGAGAGCGGCGGGGCTGGACGATCGTGGGGGCCGGCTTTAGCCTGGCTTTAGCCGGCCCTGGGCCGCCTGAAGGCGGCCCCCACGAACCTGTCCTACAAGTGTCTGAACTCCTCCCGCTCCGAACGCGGGTGCTCCGGGAACCAGTGATCGAGGATGCGGCGGGCGATGCCGCCGCCGCCGACGCCGAAGGCGATCGCCAGCCCCAGCATCACCGCGCCGAAGGCGATCGCGAACGCGGTCAGCACGATGGTGCGCGCCACCGCAATCTGATCGAGCGCCATCGCGCCGCCCAGAATCAGTACCAGCGCGCGCACGGCGCCGCTGACCACCCGGGGTGATGGCACGCGCGCGTTCACGGCGGCGATGAGCGTGGCGCGCCACGCGAAGTTGGCGCACACGACGCCGAGCACGAGGATCACGATCGCGACCAGCAGCCGCGGCACGAACTGCGCGAAGCTCCGCACCATGCCTTCGAGCGCCGTGAACCCCAGCACGTCCACGCCCGACAGGAGGAAGCCCACCCACACCAGCCAGAACACGATCAGGCTGACCAGCGTGTCGGCCGGCGGCAGGTCCGCCGTCTTGAGCACGGCGCCGACGCCGATGCGGTCGCACCCGTGGTTGAAGCGCAGCCAGATGAGCAGCCAGCGCACCGCCCACTTGAGCGCCCACGCAATCACCCAGCCGACGGCGACGACGCTCACCGTGATCAGGATGCGCGGCAGCAGCATCCCCACGGTGTCCACGAAGTTCACGCTCGCCTGACGCACCGCATCCGCGACCATCTGAGTCATGTCCGTGCCCTCATGCTTTCTTCCACTGCGCCGCCGCCTGAGGCTTGGCCTGCTCGAACGCCTGGCCCAGCGATTCGAGCGCGTCGTACACCACTGACGGGCTCGATGACCCGTACTGCAGCAGGAACGATGCGGTCCGCCCGAGATAGAGCGGCAGCAACGTCTGCGTCACGTGCTCGCGCGTCATCACCGCGCGGTGATAGGCGAGCAGGAACTCGAACACGGTCGCGGCCCACAAGTCGTCCGGATACGACAGCGGGCCAGGCGCCGCGGCGGCCGCGGTGACGCCAGCCAGCGTCGCGTCGCTGAGAATCGTCGCCAGCACCGGGTGCAGCGCCGCCACGTCGCGCGTAAACGCCAGCGCCATGCCGGCGGCGTCTGGCCGCGGCCCCAGGTCGATCGCACCCGGCAAGGTGCCGACGCACGGCACCGCCTCGGCCGGACCTCGGGCCAGCCAGTAGGCCGAGTGCAGCTCGAGACACGCGCACATGGCGTCCATCACCTGCTGGAACACGTCGGGCAGCCCCGGCCGCTTGCGCGTATGCGCAAGCCGACGCGGACCGAGAGCCGCCTGCGCGGGCTTGAAGCCGTTGGCGAGCGCCTCGCCCGTCATCCACAGATCCACGCCGTCGGGAATGCCGCTCCCCCACGCCGGACGCTCGAGGCAATGGGTGGCAAACCTCGGCGAGCAGCCGAACTCGCCCATCAGCGGCTCCTGCAGCCGCCAGCCGTACGCCGCCCGGACCAACGGCCGCACCAACTGCGTCACCAGCGGGCCGTCGGCCGCGGCGCGGGGATAGAGCGGCGCCACGATGTCGGCGTGCCCGTCGCGTACCGGGCGCACCAGCGCCGGAATCCAGTCCGGCGTCACGCTGGTGACATCGGGATCGAGCGCGACAACGGCACCGGCCGACAGGAGATCCGCCACGGCGAAGATCATCCGCAGCGCGCTGCCCTTGCCCGGCAGGCCGTGGTACGGCGTCGAGATGCGCTGCGTCGTGCGCAGCGGCCGCGACGCGGTCACGGTGCCGGTGTCGTGGGTCGTCGCGTCGCGGACGAGCGCGGGCGTGCCGTCGTCGGACCCGCTGTCGGCGTTGAAAATCAGGCTGCGCGCCCGCGGGAAGTAGGTGGCGATGCCGACCTGCGCGGCACGTACGACCTCCACCACGGTGTTGGCGTTGTTGAGCGTGGGGATGCCGACGAGGACGTCCACGTGGCCCACCGCGACGAGTTGCCGCAGGAGGTCGTCCGACAGGAGGCTCTCGTCTGCCACGGGCCTGGGTCCCTAGAGCCGGCGGAGCCGGAACCAGTAGAACGCGTGCGGTCCCAGCGTCAGCAGATACGGCTGCGTGCCGATCCGCGGGAAGAGGCTCTGGCCGAACATCTCCACCGGAATCGCGCCCGCCAGCGACGACAGATCGAGTTCGACCGCCTGCACCGTCCCGGACAGATTGTTGACGATCAGCACCTGCTCCTTCTCGAAGGTGCGGACGTAGGCCAGCACGCGCTGGTTGGGCGGATCGAGCAGCGTGAGCGTGCCGCGGCTGAAGACGCGCGTGGACCGGCGGACGCGAATCAGCCGCCGCATCCAGTTGAGCAGCGAGTGGCCGGTGCGCTCCTGCGCCAGCACGTTCACCGCCTGGTAGCCGTAGACCGGGTTCGAGATCATCGCGAACGCGAGCTGCTCGGGGTCGGCGCTCGAGAACCCGCCGTTCCAGCCGCCGCTCCACTGCATCGGCGTGCGCACGCCGTTGCGGTCGCCAAGGTAGACGTTGTCGCCCATGCCGATCTCGTCGCCGTAATACACGATCGGGCTGCCGGGCAGCGACATCAGCAGACCGTTCATCAGCTCGACGCGGCGGCGGTCGCCGTCGAGAAGCGGCGCGAGGCGGCGGCGGATGCCGAGGTTGAGCCGGGCCGCCGGGTCGCGTGCGTACTCGTCGTACATGAACTCGCGCTCTTCCGGCGTCACCATCTCGAGCGTCAGCTCGTCGTGGTTGCGCAGGAACACCGCCCACTGACAGGTGTCGGGCAGCACCGGAGTGCGCCGGATGATGTCGGCGAGCGGCCCGCGATCCTCGAGCCGGATCGCCATGAACATCCGCGTCATCAGCGGGAAGTGGAACGCCATGTGGAACTCGTCGCCGTTGCCGAAGTACGGACGCACGAGCTCCGGCACCTGGTTGGCCTCGGCCAGCAGCATGCGGCCCGGGAAGTGCGCGTCGAGCTGCGCGCGCAGGTAGCGGATGACTTCGTGCGTCTCCGGCATGCCCTCGCAGGTCGTGCCCTCGCGCTCGACGAGATAGGGCACCGCGTCCACGCGGAAGCCGTCCACGCCGAGGCCGGCCCAGAACTGCATCACCCGCCACATCTCTTCGCGCACCGCCGGGTTGTCGTAGTTGAGATCGGGCTGGTGGCTGAAGAAGCGGTGCCAGTAGTACTGCTTCGAGATCGGATCCCAGGCCCAGTTCGACGTTTCGGTGTCGAGGAAGATGATGCGCACGCCGCGGTAGCGATCGTCGGTGTCGCTCCACACGTACCAGTCGCGCCGCGGACTGTCGCGGGAGCTGCGCGCTTCCTGGAACCACGGATGCTTGTCGGAGGTGTGGTTCAGCACGAGCTCGGTGACCACGCGCAGCCCCCGCTGGTGCGCGGCGGCGAGGAACACCGTGAAGTCGTCCATCGTGCCGTACATCGGGTGGATGCTGTAGTAGTCGGCGATGTCGTAGCCGTCGTCGCGGAAGGGCGACGGAAACGTGGGCAGCAGCCACAGCGTGTTGACACCGAGCGCTTCGAGGTAATCGAGCTTGCTGGTGAGCCCCTTGAAGTCGCCCACGCCGTCGCCGTCGCTGTCGAAGAACGTCTTGACGTGAAGCTGATAGATGACGGCGTCCTTGTACCAGAGTGGGTCGCCGGCGCTCACGGGGTGAGCGCCCCGAGAAGCGCGCGGACCGCCGTCGGCGAGTCGAGGCGAAAAGGCGCCGACGAGTCGCCGGCGCCGACCCGGATGGCGACGCCGCCCGGCGGCAGCGCGGCGAACATGTCCTCGTCGGTACGGTCGTCGCCGATCGCGACGAGGAGCGCCCCCGGCGGCGCCTGGGCCGCCACCTCACGGACCACGGTGCCCTTGTCCACCGCCGTCTGCCGCACTTCGATCACCTTGTGCCCCTCGATGACCTCGAGCGGCCGTCCGGCCAGCCGCTGTTCGAGGTCACGCTTGAGCGCTTCGGCCTGCATCGCCCCGGTGCCAGGCTCCACCAGACGGTAGTGCCACACCAGCGATGCCGTCTTCTCCTCGAGCCGAGCCCCGGGCGCCCGGGCGACGAACTCCTCCATGCGTGCGCGGATCTCGGGCATCCATTCCGTCGACACCTCGGCGCGCTTCTGCCACGGCTGCCCGGGCGTGGCGCGGTGCCACAGCCCGTGCTCGGCCCACAGACTGATCGGCAGGCTCCCGAACCAGCGATCCACCACGTCACGCGGGCGGCCGCTCGCCAGGTGGACGTCGCAGGTGGTGGAGAGCACCGTGAGCAATCCGAGCAGCGACGCGTCGGGCGCCGCCAGTTCCGGCATCTCGCGCAAGCCCACCAGGGTGCCGTCGTAGTCGAGCACCAGCGCGACGCGCGCGGCGCTGGTGAAGCGCCGCATCAGCCCCTCGATCTCGTGCGGGTCGGTGAGCCGTTCCGGATGCCCGCGCGATTCGGCCGCTTCGTCGACGGCAGCGAGGAAGCCGCGCGCCCAGTCGTTGACGTGGCGCGCCAGCACCCGCCGTCGCAGCGCGCGCATCCGGGCCGTGCGCTCGGCCTGCCCCATCGCCATGGCGTGCGCCATGCTGTCGGCCATGCCGTTCTCGTCGTAGGGATTGACGATGACGGCCTCGCCCAGCTCCTCGGCGGCGCCTGCGAACTCGCTGAGCAGCAGCACTCCGTCCTCGTCGGTGCGCGACGCGATGAATTCCTTCGCCACCAGGTTCATGCCGTCGCGCAGCGGCGTCACGAGCATCGCGTCGGCGGCGCAATACAACGCCGTGAGCTGCTCGGGCGTGACGGTTCGGTGCAGGTAGTGGATCGGGACCGAGTCGAGCGTGCCGACCGCCCCGTTGATGCGTCCGACCAGCTCCTCGACCTGTTGGCGGAAGCTGTCGTATTCCTGGATGCCGGCCCGCGACGGCACGGCGAGCTGAATCAGCCGCACCTTGTCGCGCAGACCGGGATTGCGCTGCAGCAGCCGCTCGAACGCGACCAGGCGGCGCGGAATGCCCTTCGTGTAGTCGAGCCGATCGACGCCCAGGAAGAGGAAGCGCCCGCGCGAGTCTTCACGAATGCGCGCCGTCTCCTCTCGCACCTGCGGCGAGTGGGCCAGCCGCTCGAACTGCTCGGCATCGGGGCCCATGGGAAAGTGGCCGAACCGGACCGTGCGGCCGTCCACGCGGACGCGGTCGTGGGCAGCGTCGAGCCCGCACTGCGCCCGTACGGCCGCCGCGAAGTGGCGTGCGTAGGACACGGTGTGGAACCCGACCAGGTCGGCGCCGAGCACGCCCATCAGCAGCTCGCGCCGCCACGGCAGAATGCGGAAGACTTCAGGCGCCGGAAACGGAATGTGCAGGAAGAAACCGATGCGCGCGTCGGGACGGCGCTCGCGCACGAGGCCTGGCACCAGCATCAGATGGTAGTCGTGCACCCACACGGCGTCGCCGGGCTGCAGCTCGTCCAGCACGGCGTCGGCAAAGCGCTGGTTGACCCGGCGATACGCGTCCCAGTTCTGGCTGCGCAGGGGAATGCGATCCAGCAGGTAGTGGAACAGCGGCCAGATGACCGCGTTCGAGAACCCGTCGTAGTACGCCTCGACGTCGTCCGGCTCGAGCTCGACCAGACGCAGGTTGTGCTGGGTCTCGAGGCTGCGCCGGGTGGCCCGCGAGGCCGCGGCCGACAGAGGACCCGGCCATCCGATCCACGTCGCCGACGCCGACTGGTAATAGCCGCGCAGTCCGCTCGCGAGGCCGCCGTCGGACGGCACCACTTCGACGCCGTCGGGCGATTCGCGCACCGTCAGCGGCAGGCGGTTTGACACGATGAGTACACGGCCCTCTGCCGGAGCATCGGCAACAGCAGTGGACGCGAACTGGTTTTGTGGTTGAGCCGGCTGCAGGTCCAGCATCGTTCGACAGTAGAGGCAACGGCCGTGCCGGAACCATCCGGTTGAGACCCGATGCCGATCCCCTCTGTTGTTGAGGAGGATCCGCAGATCAGCCGCGGTCGGACACGGCGCGCCCCCGGCCGAGTTGGAGAACATCGGGCAGGAATCGCATCCGTGTCTTGCAACGAAACTGGACTGTAGATCCTGGCGGGCTCCCGGCTCTCGGCTCCCGGTTCGGGCTTCAGGCTCGAAGGGCTTCAGCCCTAATCGGTTTCAGGCGCGCCGTGTTACTCGGACGCAACAGGACGAGTGGTGCGATCCGTCGGGCCGTACTCGCGCGCGAACATGTCCCAGGCGGTGATGAAGAGCGCCGCGATCGCTGGACCGGCGACGAAGCCTGACAAGCCGAACAGCGTGAGGCCTCCGAGCGTCGAGAGCAGCACCAGGAAATCGGGCATGCGCGTTTCGCGCCCGACCAGGATCGGCCGGATGATGTTGTCGGCCAGGGCGATGACGAACGTGCCCAGGCCCAGCAGAAGCAAGCCCTTCGCAATCGCGCCGGTAAGCAGCAGGAAAATCGCCGCCGGCAGCCAGATGATGGTCGGCCCGATCACCGGGATGAGCGAGCAGGCCCACATCATCGCTCCCCAGAAGACCGGGCCTTCGAGGCCGAGGAGCGCAAAGAAGATCGCGCCGAGCGTGCCCTGCACGGCGCCGACGACGAGCGTGCCCTTGAGGGTGGCGCGCGTGACCGCGGTGAAGCGCTCGAACAGGGCGCGTTCACGCGCGTCGCCGAGGGGCAGCGCGCGGGCAATGGTCAACAGCAGTTGATCGCCGTCACGCAGGAAGAAGTACAGCACGTACAGCATCAGGAAGAACTGCCCGAAGGCGCGTACGGCGTTCTGGCCGGCCGAGACGGCGCGCGAGGCCAGGAACTGGGCGATCGTCGATGCGGCGTCGGTGATGTTCGCGCGGACCGTGCTCGGGGTGATGCCGACCTGCGCACCCAGGCGCACCAGCGCCGGAACACCGCGGTCAATCGCGTCCGACACCGCCAGTTCGCCGCTCGTGAAACGCTTGTAGATGTCCACCGCCTCACGCGACACCGCCACGCCGACGAAGCCGAGCGGGATGAACACCACCAGCACGACCAGCACCGTGGTGAGCGCCGCGGACAGGTTCGGCCGCTTGTAGCCGAAGCGCATGCCGAGCCACCGCTCCACCGGCCGGAACACGATCGCCAGCACCGCCGCCCAGAACACCGGGGTGATGAAGTCGGCAATCAGCACGCCGAAGGCGAGCGTCACCACCACGAGCAGGAAGAGGAATCCCGCGTGCTGGATCGTCCGCTGCCGCATCACCACGTTCCACCCGGGCGGGTGGCGGGTGTGACCAGGCTCCACAGCCGCTCCTCGAGCGCGCCCTCGCGGAACTCGCACGGGCGCTCGCGGCGGTCGAAGAAGAACCGTCCAGTGATGCCGGCCATCGCGGGACTGGCGGCCAGCCACACCGCCGTGTCCGCGCCTTCCTTCAGGCTGCGGCCGCTGCGTCCCGCATAGACGCGCCGCAGGTCCGGCGACAGGTCGCGCGACAGCCGAGTCGCGGGAACGAACCCCGGGGCCATGGCGTTGGCGGTCACACCGCTCCCCGCGAGGCGGCGGGCCAGCGCCCACGTGAGGAGGCGATTGCACGCCTTGGATTGAGCGTAGGCCTGAAGCTCGTCATAGGGTCGTGTCTGGAACTGCAGGTCGTCGAGGTCGAGGTCGCCGGCAAATGTCGAGGCCACGTTCACGATGCGTGCCGGGGCGCTGGCCCTGAGCTGCTCGACCATCGCCAGCGACAGACGGTGGTAGCCGAGCACGTTGGTGGCAAACGTCAGCTCGTAGCCGTCGTCGGTCACGTGCCGGGTCGCGTGGGCCACCCCGGCATTGTTGACCAGCACGTCGACACGGGAAAGGTCCTTTGCACACGCACTCGCAAACGCTTCGATCGACGGCGCGCTGGCGGCGTCGAGATGCATCACCGTCGCAGAGGCCGCGCCTTGTTGGCGCAGCTCGGCTGCGACCTCCTGCCCCCTCTCCGCGTCTCGGCATGCGAGTACCAGCGACGCGCCCATCGCGCCAAGGTCGCGGGCGATCTGGAGGCCGATGCCGGAGGTGGGGCCGGAGACGACGGCGACGACTGGCTGAGGGCTCACGGCTCAGGGCTCAGGGCGTGACGGGCTCGAGGCTTTCGCCTCGAACCCGGATTGTACGCTTGCCTGGCAGGCCCTGAGCCGTGAGCCCTGAGCCTTTCATCGCGCCTGAGCGCCAGCCAGCGGCGCGGCGACTGTGCGAAGATACGCCGCCGACGCAGGGCGGCCTTTGGAGCCGCCGACAGGACCCGGCGGGGCTGACCGGAAGCCCCGCCCTACCAGAGGGTGCACCCGATGAAGCGGACGATTCTCACGGCGGTCATGGTGGCGTGGGCGGCCGGCGCCAGCGCCGGTCAGGCACCGCCGGCCCGCGCGGCGGGGCCCGGCTCCACGCCGCCGCCCAACGGCGGCAACCGCGGCTTCGTGCCGGTGACCGACGAGATGCTGTGGAAGCCGAGCCCGTCGAACTGGTTGTCGTGGCGGCGCACGCTCGACAGCCAGGGCTTCAGCCCGCTCGACCAGATCGATCGCACCAACGTCGGCCGGCTGAAGATGGTCTGGGCACGCGGCATGGGCGCCGGCAACATGGAGTCGACGCCGCTGGTCTACGACGGCGTGATGTACGCGCCCGGGCCGGCCGACTACATCCAGGCGATCAACGCCAAGACCGGCGATCTCATCTGGGAGAGCCGCCGCAAGCTGCCGGAAGGCGTCCGCGGCGGCACCAACCGCAACATCGCCATCTGGGGCACGACGATCATCGACGCCAGCGCCGACAACCAGATGTACGCCATCGACGCGATCACCGGCGCCCCGGTGTGGGAAACGAAGGTGCTCGAGGCGACCGCGCGCGCGTCGGCGAGCTCGGGGCCGATCATCGCCAACGGCAAGGTGATCGAAGGGCGCCAGTGTCAGCCGCAAGCCGGCAACGACGCCTGCGTCGTCACCGCGCACGACGCCAAGACCGGCAAGGAGCTCTGGCGCACGCGGACGATTCCGCTGCCCGGTGAGTTCGGCTACGACACCTGGGGCGACGTGCCGATGGCCGAGCGCTGGCACGTGGGCACCTGGATGGTTCCCAGCTACGATCCCGAGACCAACACCATCTTCGTCGGCACGTCGGTGACCATCCCGGCGCCGAAGTTCACGCTCGCCGGCAACGACAAGAAGTACCTGTTCCACAACTCGACGCTGGCGATCGACGCCGACACGGGCAAGATCAAGTGGCACTACCAGCACGTGGTCGATCACTGGGATCTCGACCACCCGTTCGAGCGGCTGCTGGTCGAAACGGCCGTCTCGCCCGATCCGAAGGAAGTGCCGTGGATCAACCCGAAGATCAAGCCGGGAGAACGCCGCAAGGTGATGACCGGCATTCCCGGCAAGACGGGGCTGGTCTACACCCTCGATCGTCAGACCGGCGAGTTCCTGTGGGCGCGCCCCACCGTCTTCCAGAACGTCATCACCAAGATCGACGGCGCGACCGGGGAGGTCACGGTCAACCCGGAGAAGCTGTTCACGAAAATCGACGAGGAAAAGCTGATCTGCCCGAGCAGCAACGGCGGCAAGAACTGGCCGGCCGGCGCCTACAACCCGCGCAGTAACGTGATGTTCATGCCGCTGCAGAACATGTGCATGAAGGCGAAGACAACTACCGACACGCGTGATCCCTCGAAGGTCTACGGCCTCAACATGCCGGGCGAACTGGCGCCCAACACCGACAAGGTGGGGGTGGTGTGGGCGATCTCGGCGGAGACCGGCCGGACGGTGTGGAAGCACGAACAGCGCGCCGGCGTGATGTCGCTCGTCGCCACCGGCGGCGGCCTCGTGTTCGGCGGCGACGTGAACGGCCGCTTCCGCGCCTTCGACGACAAGACCGGCAAGATCCTCTGGGAGCAGAACCTTGGCGCCCCGGTCAGCGGTTTCCCTGTCACCTTCGCCGTGGACGGCAAGCAGTACGTCGCCGTGACCACCGGACCGTCGCTCGTCGCCAACTCGGCGCTGCGGCTCACGCCCGAGCTGAAGCCCAGCAACACGGGGCAGCTGTACGTGTTCGCGCTGCCATAAGGTCTGGTGGGTCAGGCTCCAATGCGCCACATCATTCCCGTCGTTCTGTTGTCGCTCGCGGTCGTTCCTCTCGCGGCCCAGAAAGACGACATCATTCCGCTCGACAAGGTCGTCCGCAGTCAGCGCGGGTCGGTCAGCCAGGCGATCGCGAACACCAACATCACGATTACCTTCGGCCGTCCGGTGGCGCGCGGACGCGCGTTGTTTGGCGCGCTCGTGCCCTACGAGCGCATGTGGCATCCGGGCGCGGACCAGGGCACGGTCCTCGAGACCACCCGAGCCATCGAAGTGAACGGGAAGCCGCTGCCCGCGGGGCGCTACAGCCTGTGGACTATCCCGCACGCGAGTTCGTGGACGTTCGTCTTCAGCAAGAACGCCGACGTCTTTCACACCTCATATCCAGGCGAGGCGCTCGACGCGCTGCGCGTCGAGGTCACGCCCGAGACCGGCGCGCACATGGAATCGATGGCGTACTACTTCCCCGTCGTGGACGGCAAGGACGCGACACTGCGGCTGCACTGGGGCACCGTGATCGTGCCGCTCGCGATCAAAGTCCAGTAGGTTCTTACCCGCCCTACCCGGCCTGCCCGCCCCACCCGCCTTACCGCACCCGAAGGGTGCGGCCTGGAACCAGTCGCCGAGTGGCCGCCATCTTGCTGCGCTCCTCAGGAGCCGGCATCCAATCCACCGCTCCCCTCTTCAGAGCGGCGGTGCCGGCGGAATGGAGCACATCATGGCGGACATCACCAAAGGCACCGGTGCGGACTCTTCCGAAGACATCCTCGACGAACCGGCGCTCGCAAGCGTGGGCGTAGACCCTGACGGCGTCGTGGTGGCCCCGGACAACACGCCCGGCCAGGACGACGAGGACGACGACGAGTTCGACGACGACGACGACGACGCGGAGGACGCGGAGGACGAAGAGGACGAGAAAGACGAGGACGGGCAGTCGGCGTCGAACGAAGAAGAGAAAGAGGGCTGAACGTCACGGCTGCAAGAATTGCAGCCCAGCCGCAGCCCGCGCGAACCATCCGCCTCGCCCGGTCCGCCTCATTGCTCCGGACGTTCCGCCAGCCGCGCCATCGGCCGGGTTGGCCCCGAACATGCTGTGTTACCGATCGGTAACGGCATGGCAGAACGTCCGGACGATCGAGAGCGCGACACGCAATCCATCCCACGCACCCTTGAAGAAAACGTGCGTGTGATCAAAGAGTGGGAGCAGTCGGCGCTGCACGGACGGTCACGCTCGGAGCGCATCAGCGAGTGGATCACCTCCAAGGCGGGGCGCGGACCAGTACTCTTCGCCCACCTCGTGTGGTTCGGCATGTGGTCGGCGCTGAATTTCGGCCTCATACCTGCGGTGCGTCCGTTCGATCCGTTCCCGTTTCCCCTGCTGACCACGATAGTGTCGCTCGAGGCCATCTTCCTCGCGCTGTTCGTCCTGTCCAGCCAGAATCGCCTCGCGACGCAGGCCGACAAGCGCGCGCACCTCGACTTGCAGATCAATCTGCTGGCCGAGCGCGAGATGACGGCGGTTCTGCAATTGCTGCAGGACATCGCCACGCACCTCGATGTGAAGCACGCGGCGGGCAGTCCCGGCATCGACGAACTGTCCAAGGAAACCGACGTGCAGGAGCTCGCCTCGAAGCTCGACGAAGAGCTCCCGGCCACGACGACCTGAAGGGCGGTCTGTAGACCGCCCGAGAGCTATCGCGAGGCGGGTACGGCCGCCGGCTGGCGCCGCATGATCTGCGCGAAGTAGTTGGTGACGCCGTCGGGATCCGACAGCCAGATCGTGCGCAGCCCCTGTCCGAAGGGGCCGAGCGGACGGTCGATGGTCACCGCGGCGGCCTTGGCTTTGGCGTCCACGGCCTCGACGTTGCTCACCACGTACTGAATGCCGGCGCTGCTCTTGTTGGCCGGCACCGCCTGACCGAACGACCACACGTTGATGGTGGTGTCGCCGTGGCGGAACGGATACCGCGTCGTGCCGAGCACCGGGTCGACAATCGGCGCCAGTTCCTCGAGACCGACGAACGAGCGATAGAACGCGCGGCTCGTCTCGATGTTCGACGCGGTGATGCCCGCCTCGAAGCGGCGGTAGGTTTCGGCAGACGCGCCAGGGAGCACCACGAGCTCGACCCACTGCTTCTCGGGGTCGAGCACCATCGCCGCGCGGCCGCCGGCAGCGCGCGCCGTGAACGACGGCGCCGGGTAGCCCTTGGCCGCGAACCGCGACGTGAGCGCCGCTTCGTCGGGATAGAAGAAGGTGAACACGCGCAGGCCGGTGGCTTCCTTCACCGCGCCGCCGGGATACTGACTGGCCGCGGGGGTCGCCTGCAGCTTCACCTGGGCGGTGCCGATCTCGAACAGGATCATCTCGTTGCCGCCGCCGAGCCGCAGCGACGGCAGTTGCTTCAGCCCGAGCACCTCGCCGTAGAACTCGATCATTCGCTCGCGATCCACCGCGAAGCGGCGGAACACGTTCATCGACGGCTGCGTGCTGAGCGCGGCCAGGGAACCGGAAGGCGTTTCCGCCAGCGCCGGCAGCGCGGCCGCGACGAGTCCCAGCACCAGGCCGGCCCGAATCAGCTTCTGCATGGGCGCAGTCTAGTGGTCCGCGGCCGAAAACTTCAAGGCGACGCCGTTGATGCAGTAGCGCAGGCCGGTGGGCGGCGGGCCGTCGGGAAAGACGTGCCCGAGGTGGCCGCCGCAGCGGCTGCAGTGCACTTCGGTCCGCACCATGCCGTAGCTGCTGTCGACCGTGGTTTCGATCGTGCCCTCGAGCGGCTCGAAGAAGCTCGGCCAGCCGGTACCGCTCTCGAACTTCCGCCCGGTCATGAACAGCGGCTGTTCGCAGCCCGCGCAAGAGAACGTCCCGACGCGCTTCTCGTTCAGCAGCGCGCACGACCCCGGCCGTTCGGTGCCGTGGCCACGGAGCACGGCGTACTGGTCCGGCGTCAGCTGCGCCTTCCACTCGGCGTCGGTCTTCTCCACTGGATACGTCTTGTTCGTCATCGGTTCCTCGCGGCGGCGAGGCTGAAGCCCCGCCTACGTACGATGTTCATTATGTCAGGCGGATCGCTCACACCTACCTGACCCACCCGACCTACCTGACTCTGCCTTGCCTATACTCAGATGTTGCCCGCCCCGAAACGTTGCACCTTCGCGTTCTGCCTTCTGATGATGCCCGTGCTCGCCGCGGGCCAGGACCACCAGCACCCGGCGCCTTCCCCCGGCGATCATGCGGGGCACGAGACAGCCGGCGCGCACGGATCGTTCGAGCCGCACGAAGCCTCGGGCACATCGTGGGTGCCCGACACGACGCCGATGGCAGGGCCGCACCTCAGGGCCGGCGGCTGGGACATGATGCTGCACGGCACCGCCTACCTGCAGTACCTCGAGGAAGTGGCGCCGATTCACCGCGGCGCTCACCAGTTCGGCAGCATCAACTGGTTCATGGCCATGGCCCGGCGGCCGCTGGGCGGCGGCCGCGTGGGCGCGCGGACGATGATCAGTCTCGAGCCTTGGACGATCAGCGGGTGCGGCTACCCCGATCTGCTCGCGACCGGCGAGTTGTGCGACGGCGACGGGTTGCACGATCGCCAGCACCCGCACGATCTGTTCATGGAAGTCGCGGCGGAGTACGCGCATCCGTTGAAGCCCGGCATGGCGTGGCACGTCTACGGCGGCCCAGCCGGGGAGCCCGCGCTTGGCCCGCCGGCCTTTCCCCACCGCCGGTCGGCGATGCCGAACCCGGTGGCGCCGATCGCGCACCACTGGCTCGACTCCACCCACATCACGTTCGGCGTCGTCACCGCCGGCGTGTCCGGCGCCCGCTGGCGGGCGGAGGCCTCGGCATTCAACGGGCGCGAACCGGACGAGGCGCGCCACGGATTCGACCTCGCGCCGCTCGACTCCGTGGCCGGTCGCCTGACACTGCGGCCGCGCGCCACGCTGGCGCTGCAGGTGTCGGCCGGGCGTCTCGAGTCG
>DATMDI010000173.1:0-15662 GCA_035557875.1 Vicinamibacterales bacterium | reverse complement strand
TGTCCAGTTGTCGGAGTTCAGGTTGCGGAAGGCATAGAACCACCAGAATTTGTCGCGTACCAGCGGGCCGCCGACGTCCGCGTGCAACGACTGGTAGCGGGCGACGGAGCTGGTATTGGTGACCCCTTTCGCCTCGAGCTCCGGTGAAAGATTGGAGCTCTGGAGCGCGAGTGGCTCGCGGTCGTAGAAGAACAGGCCGTGGAGGTCGTTGCTGCCGCTCTTCACGATGAAGTTGTTGAACGAGCCGCCGACGGGCGCGTCGGCGCCCTTGCTTGCGCCCGCCACCTGGACCTCGTCGTAGACGTCCGGATCCTCGTACTGCAGTGACGCCATGATGGCGCCCTCGATGACGTTCCACTGCGAGGTGCTGCCGAAGACGCGGAACTGTGCGCGCTGCCCGGCGCGGCTGCCGCCGACGTCGGGCGCCGTGACCTGGACGCCTGGTGTGATCGCGAGCATCGAGAACACGTCGTGACCGGTGGGCAGTACCGCCGTCAACTCCTTCGAGAAGTTGGTGGCGACCACGGCGTTCGTGACATCGACGATTGGTGATTCCCCGGTCACGGTCACGGTTTCCGCCAGGGAGCCGACCTCCATCACGATGTTGAGGCTGGAGGTGAAACCCGGCGTGAGCGTGATGCCTTCACGAACGACCGTGCCGAAGCCCTGAAGCTGGAACCGGACAGTGTAGGACCCGGGCGGGAGCAGCGCGAAACGATAGGTACCCTGATCGTCGCTGACCGCCGACCGTCCTCCCAACAGGGCCGGGCTGGTGAGGGCCACGTCCACGCCCGGTAAGGCACCACCCGACGGATCCGTGACGCGCCCCGTGATCACGCCGTCTTGAGCCCAACCGGTCGCTGCGGCGACCAGCAGGAAACACACCGCGAACGCGACTCGGCCGACGATGCTCATGGCGCCCCCTGACGAATGAAGGAATGCGCGGAACGGACGATGACCCCGCGTAATCTATGCCGTACGCGCGACGGGAGCAAGCACCATTGAGCCAGGAGGAATACGTCGGCCTGAATGGAGGTGCGCGTGCCGATGCGCTAGAACAGATACTTCACCGCCAACTGAATCACCCGCGGATCGCCCGCCGTGGTGATGGTGCCGAAGTTGGCTACGCCGGCCACGGCGTTGGGGTTGCCGAACGGCGGCGTGTTCAGCAGGTTGAACGCCTCGGCGCGCAGCTCGATCGACGATCCAGCACGGACCGGCACCCGGCGGCTCACCGCGAGATCGAGGTTGCGGTAGGCAGGGCCGCGGATCGGGTTGCGCGACGCCGAGCCCAGCGTGAACTGCGGCGCAACAGCGAACGCGGCGGTGTTGAACCAACGCGACGGCGAGCGCTCGTCGGCCGGCAGTTCCGGGTCGCCGACGAGATTGGGCCGCTGCGTGCCGAAGCCGGCGAAGGCGTTGAAGTTGGTCGTCTGCGTCACCGCCACCGGGATGCCCGATTGCAGCGTGACGAGGGTGGCGAGCGTCCAGTCGCGGCCGAGCACTCCCAGGAGCCCGTGCCCTTCGTGGGCGCGCCCCCGCCCCATCGGCAGGTCCCACACCGCCGACGCGACGAACACGTGCGGGATGTCGCCGGTCGAGTAGTCGCGCTCGAGGCGGCGATTGAAGCTGTCGGCCACCGGATAGTTCGCCACCGGGCCGGTGAGAATCGTGGCGTCGAACACCGACGACGCATCGTCCTTCAGGCGCGACCGGGTGTAGCTCACGGTATAGGTGAGCCCACGGGACAGGCGCTGCTCCAGCTTGGCGCTCACGCCCTGGTAGTCCGTCGTCCCGACGTTGTTGCGATAGAGACTGACGGTCGTGTACCGCGGAAACGGCTTGAGCAGCTGCGCCACCGGAATCGTCGGATCGCCCAGCGACGACGAGCGCGGGATGATGCCGAAATACGGGTTCGCCACGCGCTGCAGGAGCGGCGCTCCCAGCGCGAGCTGGTCCACCGTCAGCTGGTTGAGGTTGGTATCGGGGATGCCGACGTGCGTGATCTTGGAACCGACATACGCAACCTCGATCGTCGTGTGGCTCGTCAGCTCGCGCTGCACCGACGCGTTCCACTGCTGCACGTAGCCCGAGCCGAGCGTGGCGTCCACGCCGAACACCCCCTGCCCCACGCCCGCTGTCGGCACAGGCGCGATCGGCGCCACGCTGGGACCGTTCTGGAGCACGAAGGCGGGATTGACGGTGTCGAGCGCGCGCTGCGTGACCGTCTGCAGGAACGGGAACGACGGCGTGGTGAACGGGGTCGTGATGCCGGCCATCTCGATCCACACCAGCCCGTAACCGGCACTGACCAGTGTCTTGTCGGTCATGCGGTAGGCCAGCCCGAGCCGCGGGCCGAAGTTGTTCTTCTTGAGCGGCCGCACCGGCTCGTCGCCGCGGTAATCGAGCAGTTGCGTCGCGGGATTGAACACCGCCGTCTGCCCGTTGATTTCGGTGGAGGGGAAATTCAGCGTGTAGCGCACGCCGGGGCTGATGGTGAAGCGGTTCGACAGGCGCCAGTCGTCCTGGATGAAGTACTCCTGGAAGTGCGCCCGCTCCTGAATCTGCTCGGTCTGCAGGTCGATCGAGAACGTCTGCACCTGGCCGAGCAGGAAGCTGGCGAGCTGGGCGCCGGTGTTGGCGACGCCAGGCAGGTCGCTGCCCAGCGTGCTGAAGGCGAACGTGCCGGTGGGCGACGGCGGCTGGACGACGTTCAGCCGCTCCCAGCGCCAGTCGAAGCCGGCCTTCATCGTGTGGCGGCCGCGCACCCAGGTGAGCGTGTCGGCCACTTCGGACACGCTGGTGTTGAAATCGGTCGCCGTGTTGGCCGGCGATCCCAGCTGCTGGTAGGCGCCGCCGAAGGTGAACGTCGGCAGCGTGTTGGGAAACTGCGCGTAGGAGGGAATGCCCGGGATGTTCAGCGCCGAACCCGCGTTCGACGTCAACTGCGCCGCCGTGCGGCCAACCGTGCGCCGCGTATCGCCGAAGCGGACCTCGTTGAGAACGTTCGGCGCGAACGCGCGCTGGTAGTTGGAGGCCAGCGCCCAGGACGTGGTGTCCTGCGGGCCCAGTGTGCCGCTGGTCGTTCCGCTCCCCTCGGGCAGCGGCGTAACCGGCAGGAACGTCCCCTGGAACCGCGACAGGCGGGCGTAGACCTGATCGCGGACGCTGATCTTGTGATCGATGCGGACGTCCGCCTGATTCTGGTCGTCCACCTCGTTCGCGACCCGCCGGTAGTTGTTGGCGGTGCCCGCGGAGGTCGGCATCGGATAACGCGACAGCAGGTCCCGCGCCACTGAATCGAATCGGTCCGCTGGAATCACACCGTTCGCAAACGGCGTGCGCGTAAACCCGCCGCTGCCGTTCGCAACCGTGGTGGCCGGGTCGTAGATCGGCGGCACCCGCCCGCCAATCGCCTCGGTGAAGATGCCCTGCCGCTGCAGCGCTGTCGGCACGGTGGAGATCACGGTGCGGCCGATGTGCTGCCGCTGACCCTGATAGTCCACGAAGAAGAACGTCCGGTCCCGGCGCAAGGGCCCGCCCAGAACACCCCCGAACTGGTTCCGGCGGAATTCGGGCTTCACCGGGTTGGTCGACGCGAAGAAGTTGCGGGCGTTCAACGACTCGTGGCGGAAGAATTCGAAGCCGGCGCCATGCAACACGTTCGATCCCGACTTGGTGGTGAGGTTGACGACGCCGCCGTTGAAGCGTCCGAACTCGGCTGGTGGGCTGTTGGTTTCGATCTTGAACTCCTGAATCGAGTCGATGATCGGGAAGAACGCCACCTGCCCCGGCTCGGGCTGCAGCACCGAGATGCCGTCGAACAGGTATTCGTTGGTGCGAGGCCGTCCGCCATTGATGCGCGGCAGCTGCGATCCTGGCGGCAGGGCCACGGCCGGAGCCATCTGTGCCAGCGTGATGAAGCTCCGCCCGTTGAGCGGGAGGGCGGGAATCTTCTCTTCGGAGACGACGTGACCCAGGCTGGCCGTCGCGCGCAGCGCCGAAGCGTCGCCGGCCACCGTTACGGTTTCGGCGACACCGCCCACCGCGAGCGAGACATCCAGCTGCCGGATGAGCCCGGTTTCGACGCGAATGCCGTCCTGACGGGCGCTTCTGAAACCCCTCAGTTCGACCGCGATGTTGTACTCACCAGGCCTCAACCCGGGAAGCGCATAGAGGCCGGACGACGAGGACACCGTGGTCCGAATGGCGCCGGTTTGCCGGTTCGTGGACGTCACCGTGGCGCCCGGCACGGCCGCCCCTGCCTGATCGGTCACCATGCCAGCGATCTGACCGCCGCCGACCTGCGCGCGGGCCACGCCCGACAGTGCCCCCGACAGTACCAACACCACCATGGCGGCAACAGCCGCACTCACCCGGATTCGACCCATCGTCAGGCGCGGCTCCTTCCGGCGCGCTGGCACTCTATATCGAATTTAGCCGTGATACAAACAGCTTTGAAACGACTATAATCGACTGTCATGAGTTCAGCGCAATCGCGAATCCGGACGGCCGCGGCGATGGTCGTGCTCGCGCTGGCGCTTGCCCCGGCAGGCGTCTCCACCCAGGCGAGGCCGCGGCTGGCGATTGCCGCCGCCTCGGATCTGCAGGCAGTCCTGCCGGAGATCGTGGGCGCGTTCGAGCGGGCGCGGCAGGCGTCGGTGGCGGTGTCGTACGGCTCGTCCGGAACCTTCTTCGCGCAGATCCAGAACGGTGCACCCTTCGACGTGTTCCTGTCGGCCGACGTGGAGTACCCGCGGCAGCTGATCGCGGCGGGCCTGGCCGACACCTCCACCCTGCAGGTCTATGCCACCGGTCACCTGGTGGTGTGGGCACGCCGGGACCGCCGTCTCGACCTCGCGCGCGGCCTCGCGTCGCTCACCGATCCCCGGGTGCGGCACGTGGCGGTGGCCAACCCGAAATACGCTCCCTACGGCCGCGCGGCGGTCGCCGCCCTGCGAAGCGCGCGACTCTACGATGCGCTGCAGCCCAAGCTGGTGATGGGCGAGAGCCTCGCGCAGACGGCGCAGCTCGTGGAGTCGGGCAACGCAGACGCCGGCGTGCTGTCGTTGTCGCTGGTGCTAGGCCCCACGCTCAAAGCCGAGGGCACTTACACCGAGATCCCCGCCAGCCTGCATCCGCCCATCGATCAGGCCGTGGTGGTGGTGAAGGCGTCGCGGGCGGGCGGGCTGGCCCGCGACTTCATCGCCTACCTGCGGCAGGCCGAGACCATCGATCGGTTCACCCGCTTCGGCTTCACGGTGCCGCGACCAGCGGCGCGCTGACCCGGGGCGCCGCTACAATTCTGCCCACCCGGCATGGACTGGCAAGCACTCTGGCTCACCGCCAGGCTCGCGGCACTCGTTTCCACGATCCTGGTCGTGATCAGCATCCCGTTGGCCCACTGGATCGTCTTCAACCGGAGGCGCTGGACCTTCCTGGTGGAATCGGTGGTGTCGCTGCCGCTGGTGCTGCCGCCGACGGTCATGGGCTTCTACCTGCTGATGGCCACGGGCACGCGGAGCCCGCTCGGCCGGCTGTGGAACGAGTGGACCGGGCATCCGCTGGCGTTCACGTTCGAAGGCCTGGTCGTCGCCTCGGTGTTCTACAGCCTGCCCTTCGCGGTGCAACCGGTGGCGGCGGCGTTCGCCCAGATCGATCCGACGCTGCGGGAAGCGTCGGCGACGCTCGGCGCGTCGCGGCTGCGCACGTTCCTGCGCGTGGTGCTGCCGCTGTCGATCGAAGGCGTCGTGGCGGGTCTGGTCCTGAGCTTCGCGCACACGGTCGGCGAGTTCGGCGTCGTGCTCATGGTCGGCGGCAACCTGCCGGGGGTGACCCGGACGATTTCGATTGCCGTCTACGACCACGTGCAGGCGCTGCAGTACCGCGAGGCGACGCTGACGGCGCTCTTCATGCTGGCCTTTTCCTTCGCGGTCCTGCTGATGGTCTACGGCCTGCGGCGGCGCCCGCTGGCGGCCGCGCCGATGGCATGACGCTCTCCGCACGCCTCACCAAGCGGCTGACGTCGGGGTTCGCGCTCGACGTGTCGTTCGTCGTGGAGCCGGGCGTCACGATTCTCTTCGGCGCCTCCGGTTCGGGCAAGACCACTATCCTGCGCTGCGTAGCCGGCCTCACCCGGCCGGATGCCGGACGCGTCGCCGTGGGCGAGCGCGTGCTGTTCGACAGCCAGTCGCCGCGGGACGTTCCCGTTCCCGAGCGCCGCCTCGGCTACGTCTTCCAGCAGCTGGCGCTGTTCCCGCACATGACCGTGGCGGAGAACATCGCCTACGGCCTGGCGGCGCTACCGCGCGGCGAGCGGCAGCAGCGCGTCGTCGAGGCCGCCGGATCGTTCCACATCGAAGGGCTGCTCGGCCGTCGCCCGGACCAGATTTCCGGAGGCGAACGTCAGCGAACGGCGCTCGCCAGGGCGCTCGTCACCGATCCCGACGCGTTGCTGCTCGACGAGCCGCTGTCGGCGCTCGACTACGCGATTCAGCGCCACATCATGGACGACCTCCGGCGCTGGAACGAGGCCCGGCGCATCCCGGTGCTCTACGTCACCCACAGTCACCGCGAGGCCTTTGCGCTCGGCGACCGGCTGCTCGCCCTCGAACAGGGACGGGTGGTGGCCAGCGGATCGCCGCACGAGGTGCTCGACCATCCGGCGCATGCGCCGCTGGCGGCGCTGGCCGGATTCGAGAATCTGTTCGCCGCCACGGTGGCGGCGAGAAGCGAGCGCGGCGGCACGATGCGCTGCCTCCTCGCCGGCACGTCCACCGAGCTCGAGGTGCCGCTCGGCGCGGCGCCGGTGGGCGCGCCGGTGCGGATCGCGCTTCGCGCCGGCGACATCCTGCTGGCCGACCGCGAGCCCGCCGGCCTCAGCGCGCGCAACATCCTGCGCGGCACGGTCGCCGCCTCGACGATGCACGGCACAACGGTCGTCGCCACCATCGACGCCGGGGCCCGCTTCCTGGTGCACCTCACACCGGGAGGCGCGGACACGCTGGGGCTGCAGCCAGGCAATCCGGTCTGGCTGGTGATCAAGACCTACTCTTGCCGCGTCGCGCACCCGCGCGACAGCGCGGGCCAATGAAGCACCGATGATACGATTCGAGCCGAATCAACCCGGGTCCAAATGGCACTTCTGACGGTTCGCGCTGCTGCGCAGCGCCTCGGCGTCGGCTATTCCACGCTGAAGCAGTGGATCTACGGCGGCCGCGTCCGCACCACCACCACCGCCGGCGGCCACCACCGCGTGGCCGAAGCCGAAATCGAGCGCCTGGTCGCCCGTGGCGGCGGTGCGACGCCGGCCCGCGCGAAAGCCAGCGCGCCCACCGGCCTCATCGTCGCCCTCAGCGGCCGCAACCAGCTTCGCGGCTTCATCGAGGAAGTCCGCATCGACGGCCTGCTCGCGCAGGTGCGGCTGCGCATCGGCGACCAGCGGCTGACCGCGGTCATCACCGCGGACGCCGTCGAAGAGCTCAAGCTCAAGCGCGGCGACCACGCGCTGGCGATCATCAAGTCCACCGAGGTGATGATCGCCCGCGAAGCCGAGCTCGAATCGCCACCGCGCAAGCCCGCCCGGCGCCGCCGGCGCTGACCGCACGGCGCCGCCGCTCCGGTCGCCGATCTCTCAGATCACCCCGCCTCTGCCGGGTAATTCGAGCCCGCCGTGTTGCTGCGCTTGTAGAAGGTGCCGGCACGGTTCAGCCGGGTGATGGGTTTTGCGGCCTGTTTTGCAGCCGAGTCGGCGTTCGCACTTGGCACCAGCCGTGCAATTGGCTGCGCGCAGGAATTAAGGACAGGAGGTCCAATGCTGGAAACAATCATCGTGCTGGCCGTGCTGCTGTGGCTGCTCGGTATGGTTTCGTCGTACACGATCGGCGGTCTCATTCATGTGCTCCTCGTCATTGCGGTGGTGGTGCTGATCGTTCGCGTGATTCAGGGTCGACGCGTGGTGTGATGTCCCGGCGTCGGTTGACCGTCGGTCTCAGCGTCGTCGCGCTCTGCGCTGCGGTGTTCATGCTGCAGTTCACCGCGGCGGTGCTGATTCCGCTGGTCGTGTCGCTGCTGCTGTTCTACGCGCTCGATCCCCTCGTCAAGCGCCTGGTGCGCTGGAAGGTGCCACGCCCCACCGCCGCGCTGATCGTGATGCTGTCCCTCGTTGGCGGCATCGGCGTCGGCGGCTGGGTGCTGTGGCCGCAGATCGAGCAGGTGGTGGCCGACGTGCCCAGAGGCGCGGCCGAGTTGCGGCGCGAGCTGCGCCAGGCGAGGGGTGGGAGCAAATCGACACTGCAGCGCGTGCAGGAAGCGGCCAAGGCGATCGATGCCGCGGCGGCGGAAGCCGCGTTACCGCCGCCTCGTACGCCGGGCGTGACGCCAGTTGAAGTCCTGCAGCCCACGCGCACCTCGGATTGGTTGTGGAACGGCGGTGCCAGCGCGCTGACGATGTCCAGCCAGGCCCTGACGGTTCTCTTCCTCACCGTCTTCCTGCTCAGCGAGGGCGATTCGTTCAAGCGCAAGTTCGTGCGCCACCTGCAGACACGCGTCAAGCAGCGGCTCACCGTCTCGATCCTCAACGACATCGAGCACCAGATCGAAGTCTTCCTCCGGGTCACGGTGGCCACGTCGATCGTCGTCGGCCTCGCGACTGGTTTCGCGCTGTGGTCGATCGACGTGCGGCAGCCGGCGGTGTGGGGCCTGTTTGCCGGCGTGATGAACGTGGTGCCCTACTTCGGCCCGCTGCTCGTGTCCGCGGTGCTCGCGGCGGTGGGGCTGCTGCAGTTTGGAACCGTTGGGGGCGCGGTACTCGTCGGCGGTGTCGCGCTGACGATCACCACGCTCGAGGGCATGGTGCTGACGCCGCTTCTGCTCAGCCGTGCCGGCAGGCTCAACCAGGTCGCCATCTTCACGGCGATCGCGTTCTGGAGCTGGGCCTGGGGTGCAGCGGGCATGCTGCTCGCGGTGCCGATGCTGATGGTGGTCAAGGCGGTGTGCGACCACGTGGACGGCTTGCAGGCGGCCGCGGACATGCTGGGCTCGCGCGACGAGCCCCAGGCGCAGCTCGTTTCGGAGAAGCTCGCCGAGAGCGGGCTTTAGAGCAGCCCCGACGGTCTGGTCTGTACGTGGCCGCGGGTCTTCACACCCGCCTCACCCTGCGAGGCCAGGAACAGGCCCATCACCGCGGTCGCGGCCGCGGCCAGGCCCCAGGTCGTCAGCAGGCCGTGCTCGATCAGGTAACCGGCAATCAGCGGTCCGACGATCAGCGCGCCGGAGTTGAGCGACTGCATCAGCCCCAGCACCACGCCCTGTTCCTCACGCGGCGCGGCGTGCGTAATCAGGCTGGTGAGGGCGGGACGCACCAGCGACCCCATCGACATGACCGCGGTCGCGGCCACCAGCCACGGCACCGACGTGCTGAAGGCCAGAATGGTGTAGCCGCCGACGTAGCCGATGAAGCCGGCACGGTTCAAGCGCAGCTCGCCGAAGGCGTTCACAAGACGGCCGAGCGCCGGTCCCTGCCACAGCACACCGAACAGCCCCGCGAGCGCCCATACGTAGCCCACCTGCTCGGGCCCGAACGGCTGTCCGTGCCAGGTGAGCCGCCGTTCGACGAAGAGCGGCATGCCGGCGATGAACATCGAGAACCCCAGCGAGAACAGCAGGAACTGCCAGAGCTTCGACGACAGGCGCGGCTCGCGGAAATAGACCGCATAGGCGCGCCACTCGAACAGCGAGAGCCGCCGCGCCGGCGCGGCACCGCCGCCGCCCGGCGTCACCGCGGGCAGCAGCAGCCACGTCGTCAGCACGCTGGCGGCGGACAGCGCCGCGGCTGCGAAGATCGGCAGACGGTAGTCGAACCGTGACAACACGCCCGACACGGCGGGACCGATCAGGAACCCGAGCCCGAAGGCGATGCCGATGAGCCCGAAGGCCTTGGCGCGCTCTTCCGGCTTGGTGACGTCGGAGATGTAGGCCTGTGCCAGCGACAGATTGCCGGCGGTGAGCCCGTCGATGGCGCGGGCGAGGAAGAGCACCCACAGATTCGGCGCGAACGCGGTGACGATGAAGCCGAGGCAGGTGCCGAGCTGACTCACGATGAGCAGCGGCTTGCGGCCGGTGGAGTCGGACCAGCGTCCCAGAAACGGCCCCGACACGAGCTGGCAGGCCGCGTAGATGCCGATCAGCCAGCCCACCTGGGCGGGGCTCGCGCCCATGCGTTCGGCGTAGAACGGAAGCAGCGGGATCATGAGGGTGAGACCCAGAACGTCCACCAACACGATCAAGAACACGGAGAGCAGGGGGCCGGAGAACAGAATGCTCCATCATGCCACAGCGGCACGTGCCGCGAGCGCCGCGGCCCGGCCCCCTCCGATTGCGCCGATCTCGCGGCTTAGTGTCTCGCCGCGCGCTTTGGAGGGGCTACCGCGCGCGGCTGCGCGCGTTTTGCCGGTGCCTCGTCTTTCTCTTCCTCGTCGTCTTCGTCGCCCGCTTCGTGCGCCGAGTCGGCCGCTTCCTGATTGATGCCGTCCTCAGCCAGCGACGACAGCTTCTCGTCCGCGGCCTTTTCCTCCTCGAGGTTCTGCTCGAGGAGTTCAGCCGCTTCGTCGTGGCCCATGATCTTCGCCCACGCGACGAGCGTCCCATACGCCGCCATCTCGTAGTGCTCGGCGCGCTGGCCCGCCGCGATCAGGCAGGCGTCCATCGTGGCATCGTCGAACTCCTCCTCCATGATCGACTTGCCCTCTTCGATGATGCCGGCAATGCCGTCGCAGTGCTTGCCCTTGACCTTTTCGTCGAGGCTGGCGAAGACGCTCTCGAGGCGCTCGACCTGCCCGCGCGTCTCCTCGAGATGAGCCTCGAACGCCGCCCGCAGCTCGGGCGAGGTTGCCGCCTTCGCGAGTTTCGGCAGCGCCTTTATCAACTGTTTCTCTGCGTCGTAGGTGTCACGCAGTTCATCCACGAAAGCATCGTGCAGTGTTCCAGCTTGAGCCATGGTTCATCGCCTCATGTACAGCAGAACGGGTCGTCCTGGTGATTCGGTTCGAGTGGTTGCACGGGTCATACCAGCGGGGTGACGGACCTGCCCCGGACGAGACGGCGACGTCGAGGCGCCCATTCACGCGTGTGACGAGCGAACACGATGGCGGTACGTCGCTTGCGACATGAAGGACGAGGGGGAATGTTCTGCCATGACATACAAGACTCTCGCGCTCGGAATCGCAGTGATGATTGCCGCCGTCTCGAGCGCGGCGGCCCAGGGCGTCGGCGGAGATCCGGCTTTCGTGACGAAGATCGGCGGCGTCAGCATGGGCGAGGTCGAGCTGGGCGTGCTGGCTCTCGACAAAGCCTCCAGCCGTGACGTCAAAGGCTTCGCAGAACGGATGATCGACGAGCACCGCAAGTCGGGAGCCGAGTTGAAGGCGATCGCCACGCGCAAGAACCTGGCGTGGCCCACGGGCCCGTCCGCGGACGGAAAGGCGCTCAAAGATCGCCTCTCGAAGCTGAGCGGAGCCGCGTTCGATCGCGCCTATATCGACGCGATGGTATCTGGTCACACGGAAGTGCTCGCGGTGATGAAATTCGAGGCGAAGGCGGGTGCCGACCCCGAACTGAAAGCGTTCGCGTCCAAGGCGACCTCGACGGTCCAGGCGCATCTGACGCACGCGCTCGACGTGCAAAAGGAAGTGGGTAAGACGGCCACCAACTGAGCCGTCACCGAACAGTTGAGCACGCGTTGTAGCTTGTGCCAGAGGTCGACGGTGTAACTGAAGGGCACCCCAGGGCATCCAAGGGCGGCGGGAAGGACATCTGCTGCTCTTTTCTGCTTCTTCCCGCGGGGACCCATCCATGCACCTGGCGGAGATCTGGCGGTATCCCGTGAAGTCGATGGCGGGCGAGCGGCTCGAGCGCGCGAGCGCCGGGCCGCTCGGCCTCCACGGTGATCGTGTCGTGCAGGTGTACGACAGCCGCGGCCGGCTGGTGACGGCGCGTACCTACCCGCGGCTCCTCGGATTGCACGCGACGCTGGCCGCGGACGGCGAACCGCTCGTGGATGGGCGGCCGTGGGCAGCGCCCGACGTGCGCGCGCGCGTCGAAGCGATCGTCGGGGCCGGCGCTCGTCTGGTGCGCAATGAGAGCGCGGCGCGGTTCGACATCCTGCCGTTGCTCGTCGCCACCGACGGCGCGATCGCGGCGTTCGGCCGCGACGGCCGCCGGCTGCGTCCCAACCTGATCGTCGGCGGCGTGGCGGATCTCGCCGAGCGCGCGTGGGAGGGCCGGGTGCTGCGGATCGGCGCGGTGCTGGTCGGGCTGGCCGATCTGCGCGGCCGATGCGTGATGACGACCGTCGATCCCGACACGCTCGCGCAGGATCCACGCGTGCTCAAGGAGATCGTGCGCCGCTTCGACGGCCGGCTGGCGCTCAACGCCGAGGTCATGCGAGCGGGAGAGCTGCGCGTGGGCGCCGCGGTGGAACTGCTGGCGGAGACCGCCCGCCGCGCGATCCTGTAGCATGGCGGCCATGCGGATGCTCGCGATCTCGCTGCTCGTCCTGACCGCGCTCGCTCCCGCCGCCGACGGCGCCGCAGCCGTGCAGGCACCGGCGCCAGCGTCGGCGCCGCGTCCCAATCCGCGGGCGCCACTCTACCGGCACCTGGGCGAGCAGTACCGCGTCTACGACTTCCCCGGCACCGGCGAGTCGATCCCCTATCGCCTCTTCGTGCCGTCGCGATGGACGCCGGACATGAAGCTGCCGCTGCTGGTCACCCTGCGCGCCGGGACCAGCGTGGACAACTCCTATCGCAGCCAGAACGATCTGGTCGTCAACGCCGAGCGCCGCGGCTACCTGGTGGTGACGCCGATGGGCTATCGGCCGCTGCGACAGCCCTACTACGGCAGCCCGTACCGCATCGCGCGTCCGAATGCGGCGGCGCCGGCCGACGGCTGGACGGCGGTCGAGAACGAGCGCGCCGAGCAGGACGTGCTCAACGTCATCGATCTGGTCACCGAGGAATACAACGTGGACACCTCACGCGTGTATCTCCACGGCCAGAATCCGTCCGGCTCCGGAGCGCTGCACCTCGGCGCCAGGTATCCCGAGCGGTTTGCGGCGCTCGTCATCAGCTCGGCGCCGATCGTGTTCGACAGCTATCCGTTCGATCGGCTCAAGGGCAGGGTGGCGCTGATGGTGATCCACGGCGATCAGGACACCACCAATCCGCTCACGGCGTCGCAGCAGATGGCGGCAGCGGCGAAAGCGGCGGGGGTCGAAACGGTGTACGCGACCGTGCCAGGCGGCACTCACCTCGAGGCCTATCTCACCTACGCGTCGCAGATCTTCGACTTTCTCGACACGCACAAGAAGTAGGACCGCTCACCACAGCCTCACCGCGACGCGCCGGCACTCCGGAGCGGCGCCAGCTTCGGCGGGCGCGGGCCGTGGCGCGTGGCGCCGGCGATCGGGACGTAGTCGAGCTCCTCGCCGCTCTCGACACAGCGCAGCATCAGGCCGCCGCGCGACATGTCGCCGCGGCCGACGAACGACGGCGGAAACAGCAGCCGGTCGCCGAAGACCGGCTGCAGCACCTCGACATACTTCCCCGACGCTACGCTGCCCAGCAGCACCACGTCACAGTCGGGCCCGACGCTGGCCCGTAGCGCCTGCGCGCTCCGTTCCAGGGGTCGCAGATACCGTTCGTTGTCGAGGCTGATGGGCTCGCCCGCGAAGGCCCGAATCGACTCGCGCGTCACGACGACGTCGGCGCTGCGCAGCCCCGCGTTGGGCGTGATGACCAGCACGCCCCCGGCCGCCATCGGGTCGTCCGGGTCGGGCGGGCGGGTGAAACAGCGGGCGTAGGCCAGCTTGCCGCGGAAATAGAGCCCGCTCATGAACGCGAACACCTCGCCCAACGGCGCTCCGTCGGGCGACCGGAGCCGCCGGGCCAGAGTGAATTCGGCGCGATCCGACAGAATCTGCCCGGCGCGGCGGCCGCCGCAGTTGGCGGGGGAAAGCAGGAAGATGCGGCCCATCGACGTACGAGGATACCAGCCGCGACGTTCAGCTGTTCGCCGGCGGCGAGCTCCTCAGGGCACGCGTCCGGCGCCGGCAGGCGCCGGCGGACCGGTCTTCGTCAGCGACACGCCGGCCTCGTCGTCGCGCACCGATTGCGCGGCCTCGGGCGACGAGGTCTCCGGCGAGATGGCTCTGGCCAGCTGATCGTCGAGCGGCATGCGGCCGCGGACCTCCTCGAGCTGCCGCTCGTCGGTGAGGTCGAGACGGAGCGGCGTCAGCGACGTCCATCCCTGCTCCAGCGCCCAGCGGTCGGTGCCGGCTTCGGCGTCTTCGATCGGCGTCACCGTGGACCAGTACAGTTCGCGCCCCGCCGGATCCTTCACCGGCACGATCTTCCCGTCGTAGCGGCGCACCGAGGTGCGCGTCCAGACCAGGCCGCGCGGCGTTCGCGGAAAGTTCACGTTCACGAGCGGCAGACCGTGTTCCGGCAGCAGCAGTCTTATGACCTGACGCATCCACGGCTTGAACGAGTCGTAGTCGGGCTCGACGCCGGATGGCGCGCTGAGCGCGATGCCGCGCAGCCCGAGCAGCGCCGCCTGCTTGGCCGCGGCCAGCGTCCCCGAGTGCCAGAGCGAGTTTCCGAGATTGAGGCCCATGTTCAAGCCGGACAACACCAGATCCACCTTTTCCCAGTGATACAAGCCGAGCGACACGCAATCGGCCGGCGTCCCGTTGACACGATAGGCGGTCAATCCCTTGATGTTCGTCACGCGGTACGACAGCGGCCGCGAGGCCGTGATGGCGTGACCGGTGGACGACCGCTCCTGGTCGGGCGCGACGACGCGCACCGTGCCGAACTCCGAGGCTACTTCCGCGAGCGCGGCTATACCGGGACTGTAGATGCCGTCGTCGTTCGACACGAGAATGCGCACGCCCGTAGCCGTGCAAACCGTTCGCCACGCCCGAGCGGACCAGTTCTTGAATCCTGATGCTACCGATGGGGTACGGGTGAAGGTCGCACTGCTCTTCAATCCTCGCGCGGGCCAGGGCGCGTCGCTCGGCGCGCTGCGCCACCTGCTCGTCCGCGCCGGCCACGAGCTCGTGCGCGTGATCGACCGGAAGGACGACGCCGCGCGTCTGGCAGAGCCACCCGTCGAGTTGGCCGTGGCGGCTGGCGGAGACGGCACGATTGCCGCGGCCGCGAAGGCGCTGGCCGGCAGCACGGTCCCGCTGGCGATCCTCCCGGTCGGCACGGCCAACAACATCGGCTTCACGCTCGGCCTCAGCGCGCCGGCTGAACGGCTGGTTTCGGGGTGGGAGTCGGCGCGGCTGCAGCCGTTCGATCTCGGCGTCATCGGCTGCAACGGCAGCACCCGGCGATTCGTCGAGGGCATCGGCGGCGGCCTCGTCGAGTCGTGCATGCGCGAGATCCGGACGCAGCCGGTCCCCTCGGACGACCCGCCGAGGCAGCTCGTGCCAGCGTTGCGGCGTTACGCCGACGCACTCCGCCGTCTCGAGCCGCGCCCGTGGGTGTTCTTCGTAGACGGCGAACGCCGCACCGGCGATTTCCTGCTCGTCGAGGTGCTCAACGCCAGCGCGGTTGGACCCAACCTCGAACTGGCACCCGGCAGCAACACGTGCGACGGTC
>DATMDI010000172.1:0-2096 GCA_035557875.1 Vicinamibacterales bacterium | reverse complement strand
CGTGCTCGCGGCGCCCGAGCGCGCCGAGCACCTCGTGATAGTTCGACACGATCGCCTCCTGGTCGTCGTAGGCACCCGCTCGGTCCAGCAGGTCGCGTGTCCCCGCCACCGGCCACATCGCCCCGATGGTCACCACCACCGCGGCCATCGCCGCGCCGCGCGCGGCCACCGTGGTGACCAGCGACGACCGGCGCGGCAGCCACGCGAGGCCGAGCAGCCACGCTCCCAGCAGGCAGATCGGCAGCACGGCGTCGGCCAGCCGGGTCGGCAGCGGATCGCGCAGGAAGCCCCAGTCGACCACGGCCGCCATGACGGCGAGCGCGCCGACCGCGGCGGATTCTCCCGGCCACGCCTCGCGCCCGCGCCGCCGGAACGCCAACACCAGGGCGACGATTGGCAGCGCCACGTAGAGGTAGAACAGCCACGCCTGCCCGTTGGCCATGGAGACCGCTGGACCGGCGAGATCGAAGCGCGGAAGCGACCGGAGGAACGTCGCATCCGCTTCACGCCCCGAGAACTCGACGCCCGATCGCAGATACGCGGCCACTCCTTCGAAGCGCTCGATGAACAGGAGCCACGGGAGCAGCGCCACGGCAGTGGTCGCCGCGAGCAGCGCCAGACGCCGGATCGCGGCCATGGCGTCCGGAAGGCTGACGAACAGGAGGCATGCCGCCATCGACACGCCGATGAAGAGCCCGTGGTCGTGCCGGAACAGGAATGCGACGGCAATCGCCGCGCCCGCGAACACGATACGGCTTGGCGACGGCCGGGCCGCGAGGGCGATGATCACCAGCGCCGCGAGCCCGTACAACATCAGCTTGGGGTAGCTGTAGGTGCGCGGAGAGGCTTGAATTTGCAGGAGCACGGCGGCAGCGGCAATGGCCAGCGACGGCGCCAGCCGCCGTACACAGAGCACCGTGGCCGCGGCGGCCACCGCGAAGCCGGCCGCGACCACCGCGAACTCGGTCGCCAGGGCGCCACCACACAGCGCGCGCGCGCCAGCCGACACCAGGTACATGAGCGGCATGCCGGGATCGACGAAGTCGCGGACCGGCCACGCTCCGAGCAAGATCTGTTGCGCCCGCGCCAGATGCACGTAGTGGTCGTTGGAGAAACCGACAAAGGTCTGGATCCGCCAGAGCACCGTGACGACCGCGGCCGTGGCGGCGGCGAGTGCCCACTTCGTGGTGTTCAATCTCACCGGGTCCACGGTTTCTGTACCCCGGTGCACTCCGGCACGGCGGCCGCGCCCTCGGGGCGATGCGCGTCGAGCATCTCCTCGATCGCGTCCCAGACCTGTATCGGCGTCCGCCAGATGTCGTACGCGATCGCGGAGGCCGGCACCGCGGCCAGCGCGAAGACGGCGAGCCGGCTCGGCGCGCGTGCCATCACTCTCGTCGCACGTGGGGCGGTCTGCAGACCCGGCCCAGCCCTACCGGGCCACCTTCTCCAGCACCAGCACGCGGCCCTTCTTGCCCCAGTCCATCCGTTCTTCGAGGTCGGGTCGCGAGCGGCAGCCTTCGAGCACGAACATCAGCCGCAGCATGTCCTTGTTGAGCAGCGTGATGTGCGAGGGGTCCAGATCGTCGCTCGTGTTGAAGTCCAGCAGCGTCGGCGGATGCGGATGGAACCGCGTCGTGACGTAGATGAACTTCGAGGTCAGGCGCACCATATTGGCGACCGCCTTCTTCACCTCGAGCACTGTCAGGTGTTCCAGTACCTCGCGGCAGAGGACGAGATCATACGAGCCGTCCTCCTTGATCGACGAGTCGGTCGCGTCGCCGATCGAAATGCGATCCCTCACCTCCGGCGTCGCCAGCTTCGGGCTCATCTCGTTGTAATCGATGCCGTCCGCCTCGACGCCGATCTCGTGCAGCAGATGCATCAGCGCGCCGGGGCCGCAGCCGAGGTCGATCACCCGCGTCGGCCGGAAGACGTCTTTGATGAGCTGGGGGTTCTTCGCCTCGATGCGGCGGCGCGTCTCCAGCGAGTAGTTGTTGTCGCCGGCGCGCCATTCGCCAAGCCAGTAGTTTTCGTCGTAGTGCTGCTGCCCGGTGGGCTTCTGCGCGAGGACGGCGGCTTCGAACTCGGTGATG
>DATMDI010000171.1:0-2403 GCA_035557875.1 Vicinamibacterales bacterium | reverse complement strand
CCGGCAACAACGCCCAGGACGGCAAGAGCCAGGGCGGCAAGGTGCTGAGGCTGAAGGACGACGGTACGGTGCCGCCCGACAACCCCTTCGTCGGCAAGGCCGGATACACGCCAGAGGTCTACACGCTCGGACACCGCAGCTCGCTCGGCCTCGCCGTGCACCCGGGTACCGGTCAGATGTGGCTCAACGAGAACGGCCCCAACGGCGGCGACGAGATCAACATCCTCAAGCCCGGCGCCAACTACGGCTGGCCGCTCGTGACCTACGGCACCGACTACGACGGCACGACGATCAGCACGCTCACGACGCGTCCGGACCTCGAGTCGCCGTTCATCTACTGGGTGCCTTCGATCGCCGTCTCCGGCCTGACCTTCTACACCGGCGATCGGTTTCCCACGTGGAAGGGCAACGTGTTCGTCGGCTCGATGTTCGCCGGCCGCACGCGCGCCACCGGACACCTCGTCCGGATCACGTTCAACAAGGGGCGGCCGATTCAGCGCGAGCCGATCCTCGCCGAGCTCAAACAGCGCATCCGCGACGTCCGGCAGGGCCCCGACGGGCTGCTCTACGTCCTGACCGATGAGCCGAACGGCACGCTCCTGAAGATCGAGCCGGCGTCGTGACGGGAATGAGGCTCCCGCATGCGCTGCTGATCGTGGTGGCCCTGGCGACCGGCCTCGTGCAGCTGCCGGCGCGCGCGCAGGCTCCGGCGCCGTCGCTGGCGCCGCCCAACGCCGCCGGCGTGGCGATGGGCCACCTGCACTACCGGGTGCGCGACGTCGCGGCGAATCGGAAGTTCTGGATGGCGCTCGGCGGCCTGCCGGTGACGCTCGCGCCCTCGTCGCGTTTTGCCGCGCCCGGCCGTGCCATCCTCAGGTTTCAGGACGTGCTCGTAGTGCTCGACCCGGGCGAAACCACCGGCGGCACCGAGGGCTCGGTCGTCAACCACGTGGCCTTCCGGATTCCGTCGCTCGCGCCGGTGGAAGGCGCGGGGCTGACGGCGGCCCGGCTCGCGCAGTTTCCCGGCGTGTCCTCGGTGATGTCGCCCGAGAACGAGCGCATCGAGCTCTTCGAGAACACGGCGACCAACCTGACGTTCACCCCCGACGGCGGCGTCCACGATGCGGCGGCCGAACGCCACAATCGGCTGCTCACCCTGCCGATCGCGTTCCACCACGTCCACCTCTATCTGCCCGACGCGGCCGCGGCGGTGGCGGCCAAGGCCTGGTATGCGCGGATGTTTGGCGGAGTCCCGGGAAAGCGGGCACAATACGACGCCACGGACGTGCCTGGCATCAACCTCAACTTCTCGGCCGCGCCGCGCCCGGGAGGCAGGCCGTCAGACCTGCCGTTGGCGAAGATGCTGCCGACGAAGGGGCGTATGCTCGACCACATCGGCTTCGAGGTGGTGCGGCTCCGGGCGTTCTGCCAGCGGCTCGAGAGCCTGGGCGTCGTGTTCGACGAGCTCTATACCGAGGGGCGCGACGGGATCGGACGCGCGTCGCTGACGGATCCGTGGGGCACGTCGATCGAGCTGACCGAAGGATTGGCTGGATTGTGAGAGGGGAGCTGCCGTGAAGACTTCGAGCCGGGCGTTCACAGGTGCGGTGGTGTTGCTCTGTGCCGTGGGCCTGACCACGGCGGCGCTGTGGGCACAGCGAGGGCAGGGCGCGGGAGCGCCCGCCGCCGAAGGCGGCCGAGGAACACTGCCGCCGGCTGGGCCGGTGCCCCGGCTGGCCAACGGCAAACCGGATCTGAGCGGCCACTGGGCCAACCCCTACACCCCGAACATGGCGCTGCGCGCCGTCGATCCGAAGATGCGCCAGCCGCTGAAGTTCGCGCGCCAGGGCGAGGCGCTGCCGGATGCGGTGGCGCCGGCGTCGGGCAGCCAGCCGCGCACCTACGATCTGCCGTACACGGAGTGGGGCCTCAAGCAGTGGAAGACCTACGATCCGGTCGGCAAGGGCGATTACGCCGGCAACTGCCTGCCCTTCGGCACGCCGCGCAACATGAACGCGCCGCACGGGACGCAGATCCTCCACCATCCCGACGCCATCGCGTTTCTCTTCGAGCAGAACACGTGGCACCACTGGGTGCCGACCAGCGCCACCTTCAAGTGGCCCGCCGACCTGCCCGAGACGTGGAACGGCATCTCGTCGGGGCGGTGGGACGGCGATACGCTGGTGATGGAGACGGCTGGCTTCAACGGCTACACCAAGCTCGATACCAGCGGTCATCCGCACAGCAAGGAACTGAAGCTCACCAACACGTTCCGTCGCATCGACTCGAACACGATGGAACACACGATGACGGTTCAGGACCCGAAGGCCTACACGCAGGACTGGATGAACGTGCGCACCTGGCGGCTCAAGCCGGCCGCCGACGTGCTCATGGAGTACTCGT
>DATMDI010000170.1:0-4544 GCA_035557875.1 Vicinamibacterales bacterium | reverse complement strand
CGAGGCGCCTGACGCCGCCGTGCTGCGGCGCAGCGGCGCCACCGTGCATCGCGCGGCCGGCGACCGCTATCTGCTCGTCGAGACGGGGCCGAACGAGCTGAGCCTCGACCTGCGCGTACGGATTCACGCGCTCGAGCAGCTGCTCCGCGAGCGCGGGCTGCGCGGCATCGTCGACGTCACGCCAGGAGTCCGGTCGCTGCAGATCCACTACGACAGCCGCGTGCTGCGCCGCGAGGAGCTGATGGCGGCGCTCGACGAGTGCGAGCGCGCGCTGCCCGGCCTCGACGACATCACCATCCCGAGCCGTGTCGTGCATCTGCCGTTGTCGTGGGAAGACCCGGCGACGCTGCTCGCGATCGAGAAGTACATGCAGTCGGTGCGCGCCGACGCGCCGTGGTGTCCGAGCAACACCGAGTTCATCCGCCGCATCAACGGGCTCGCGTCGATCGAGGACGTGAAGCAGATCGTGTACGGCGCCGACTACCTGGTGCTGGGGCTCGGCGACGTCTACCTCGGCGCGCCGGTGGCGACGCCCGTGGACCCGCGACACCGGCTGGTGACCACGAAGTACAACCCGGCGCGCACCTGGACGGCCGAGAACTCGGTCGGCATCGGCGGCGCGTACCTGTGCGTCTACGGGATGGAAGGGCCGGGTGGCTACCAGTTCGTCGGGCGCACCGTGCAGATGTGGAATACCCACCGCACTACTGCGGCCTTCGAGCCGGGATCGCCGTGGCTGCTCCGCTTCTTCGATCGCATCCGGTTCCATCCGGTGTCGGCCGCCGAGCTGCTCGACCTGCGCGATGCCTTCCCGCACGGGAAGTACGACGTCGCCATCGAGCCGCAGACCTTCAGCATGCGCGACCACCGCGCCTTCCTCGCGTCGATCGCTCTGGAGGCGCGCGCGGCCAAGCAGCGCCAGCAGGCGGCGTTCGAGGCGGAGCGCGAGCGCTGGGCCGCGGCCGGACAGCCGGCGTTCGTCGAGCCGGCCGACGACCTGCCGCCGCCGGTGGTCGGCGACGTGCCGGAGGGGTGTGAGGCCGTGCGTTCGCCGATGACCGCGAGCGTATGGCAGGTCGCCGTCGAGCCCGGCCAGCGCGTGGCGGCGGGGCAACGTATCCTCGTGCTCGAGGCGATGAAGATGGAAGTCGAGATCACCGCGCACACCGAAGGCGTGGTGGAACGAGTGCACTGCAGCAAAGGCGCGATGGTGACTGCCGGGCAGAACCTGGCGACGGTGCGGCTCGATGGCTGATCACGACGCCGAGGCCATCGAGCGCATCTTCGACGCGATCGAGGCCGACGGGCTCGGCCCGGTGTGGATCGTCCTCGCCGATCGCGAGGCGGCCGTGCGCAGGGCCCGCGAGGTCGATCCGGCGCTGTCGCTCGCCGGCGTTCCCTTCGCCGTAAAAGACAACATCGATGTGGCCGGCATGCCGACCACGGCAGGGTGCCCCGCCTACTCCTACGTGCCGACGCGCACCGCCACCGTGGTGCAGCGGCTGCTGGACGCCGGCGCAGTCCTTGTCGGCAAGACCAATCTCGATCAGTTCGCCACCGGCCTCGTAGGCGTCCGCTCGCCGTATGGCGCCTGCTCGAGCGTGTTCGACCAGCGCTACATCTCCGGAGGGTCGAGCTCCGGGTCCGCGGTCGCGGTGGCGAAGGGGCTGGTGGCGTTCGCGCTGGGCACCGACACCGCCGGGTCGGGGCGGGTGCCCGCCGCGTTCAACGACATCGTCGGCCTCAAGCCGACGCGCGGGCTGCTCAGCACCACCGGCGTGGTGCCAGCCTGCCGATCGCTCGACTGCGTGTCGATCTTCGCGGCCAGTGCCAAGGGCGCCGAGCGCGTCTGGCGGGTGGCGCAGGGATTTGACCCGGCAGACCCGTTTTCGCGCACGGCGGACCCGGGAGCCGGCGCGGCGCCGTGGCTGCCGGGCCCGTTCCGCTTCGGCGTACCGCGCGACGAAGACCTCGCCTTCTTCGGCGACACCGAGAGCCCGCGGCTGTATCGCACGGCCGCGGCCCGGCTCGAGGTGCTCGGCGGCACGCGGGTCACGATCGACTTCGCGCCGTTTCGAGAGGCCGCGGCGCTGCTGTATTCGGGCCCCTGGGTGGCCGAACGATACGCGGCCGTCGGCGAATTCGTGGACGCGCATCCCGACCAGGTCCACCCGGTCGTCGCGCAGATCGTTCGTGGTGCCGCGTCGAGATCGGCCGCGGACGCGTATCGTGGCCTGTATCAGCTCGAGGCGTTGAAGCGGGCCGCGGCGGCGCAGTGGGCCGGCATCGACGTGCTGCTGCTGCCGACCGCGGGGACGATCTACACGAAAGAGGCGGTCGAGGCCGACCCGATCCAGCTGAACTCGAATCTCGGCTACTACACGAACTTCGTCAACCTGATGGATCTGGCGGCGGTGGCGATGCCCGCGGGCTTCCGCCGCGACGGTCTGCCGTTCGGCGTGTCGCTCATCGGCCCCGCGTTCTCGGACGCGGCGCTGCTCGCCCTGGCGACACGATTCGCCGACATGGCGTCGCCGGCGGGCGTCGAGGCGCCGGGGTGCATCCAGGTGGCCGTCGTGGGCGCGCACCTCACGGGACAGCCGCTCAATCCGCAGCTCACGGAACGCGGCGCGCGGCTCGTGCGGTCGTGCCGCACGTCGCCGGACTACCGCTTCTACGCCCTCGCCAACACCACGCCGCCCAAGCCGGGGCTGGTGCGCGAACCAGGATTCGAGGGCCCGGGGATCGAACTCGAGATCTGGGCCGTGCCGTCGCAGCACTTCGGGAGCTTCGTGGCCGGCGTGCCGGCGCCGCTCGGCATCGGCAGCGTGCGGCTTGAAACCGGCGAGTGGGTGAAGGGCTTCATCTGCGAACCGGCCGGCGTCGCCGGCGCGGCGGACATCACGGAGTTCGGCGGCTGGAGGAGCTATCTCGCCGCGGCGATTGCTTGAAGGACCGTGAAGAAACGTCAAAGAAGAGGCGGAATCCCGGAGAACGCCCAGCGCGACTCGCTTCTCGTCGTTCGCGAGTGGCCGAACGGCGAGGTCACCGCGTACCTTTCGCGATGGAAGGCGCCTCGATTGGCTCGATTCCGCTCAACGGACTCTGCCACACGCGCCCGAGCAGCCGCTTGAGCTCGGCGAATGTCTTCGGGCCGAGTTCCGCGCTCCATTCGCGCTCGATGTCCTGGAGGATGTCGGTCATCTTCGCGTAGGCGGCCCGGCCGCGCCGGGTAAACCGTACGATGCTCGACCGCCCGTCGTCTTCAGCGTCGGGCCGCTCGAGATACCCTGACGCCTCGAGGCTCTTGAGCAATTGATTCATGGCCTGCTTGCTCATCCCGGCGCGCTCGGCTAGCGTGCCAGGGCGGACACCATCCGGTCCCGGATATTGCAGCACCGCCATGTGCGGCAGCCGCAGCTCGTCGAAGCCGGCAGCGTTGGCCTCCTTGATCAGCCGTCGAAGGATCGCGTTGGCCGGCACGCGGAGCAAGGCGCCGATGAGCGGGGGCGGGGGCGGATAGGAACGGGTTGACATCGCTGGTCAACGGAGTTTACCATTTGCATAAAGTAAATTTCGTTTACTAATCGGCCCTGAGAGAACGGCCGCCTCACCCTGCGGAATACACAAGGAGACGACCACCATGGCGGCACTCATGTCACAGCCTTCCATCAACCCCGCCGACGAAGCGATTTCGCTCGGCCCGATTGCCGTGCGCTTCTTGCTGACGGGCGCGAGCTCCGGCGGCAGCGTCGCCGCGTTCGAGGTGACCGTGGCCGGATCGGAGCGCCTGCAGGCGCCCGCACACAGCCACGACCACTACGAAGAGACGATCTACGGCCTTCATGGCCGGCTCACCTGGACCGTCAACGGCACCGCCATCGAGGTCGGCCCAGGACAGGCGCTCTGCATCCCCAGGGGCGCCGTTCACCGCTTCGACAACCATGGCAGCATCGAGGCCAAGGCGCTCTGCGTGATCACGCCCGGCGTCCTCGGCCCGGAGTATTTCCGCGACATGCTCGACGTGATGAAGGCGTCAGCCGGTGGTCCCCCGGACCGCGCGAAGATGGCGGAGGTGATGCGTCGTCACGGGCTGACGCCGGCGCCGCCGCAACCGCACGCGTAGTCACGCCGGCGGCAGTGCTGTGTGACGGACGCCGAGTCGTACTGCTTTCTGAAGACGAGGGATCAATTGAAGCGGGACGCGATTTCTGGCAACGCCTTCGCGGCGGCGGCGCGGACGATCTCGGTCACATAGGGCGAGATCTCCGGGTCTGCCGGGTTCACTTCGATGAGCGCTCCGTGCTCGCCTCGCGCTCGACGCGCTGAATCGACTGCGACTGGAGCTGCTCACCGAACCAGATCACGCCTGGTGATCGCGCGGCAGTCGACGAGGCGCGCAAGCCGATACGCCTGCCTCGCAAGTTGTCCCGGCTCGTGGATACAAAGTCAGCGTGAATTCACAGGTCTTCATCGTCTCCGTGAACGGTCGGCCCTCGCGGTACTTTCGCGTCAATCAAGCCTTCAAGGGTGTGGTGATTCCG
>DATMDI010000169.1:0-4487 GCA_035557875.1 Vicinamibacterales bacterium | reverse complement strand
ATCTTCAAAGTGGTGGTGCCAGCTCGGCCACATCGGACTCGTGCTGACCGGCGGGCTGGAGATCGATTTCAACGGCACGGTCGTCTCCTTCTCCGCGGGTGACGGACTGTTCATTCCCCCTGGGGCCGCGACCGCGCACCGGGGACTCACCATTGCCCCCGGTACGCGGTTGCTCATGGTCGAAGACGCCGCCTAACGCCGCGCGTCGAGCAGCGCGTAGATCCGCTGCACGCCGATGATCGGCACGCCGAGGCTGTTCGTGGTGGGGAAGTGCTCCTTGTGGCGCGAGAGGTCGATCCGCTTGACGGCCTCCTCGGCCGACACGCCCTGCTGCTTCAGTCGCGACACCTCGGTCCACACATCGCGCAGATACGCCTGGTAGTAGTCGATCTTGGCGCGGTCGGTGAACGCCTCGCCGTGACCAGGCAGCACCGTCGTGAAATCGAGCTTCTTGAGCGCGTCGAGTGACGCCACCCACTCGTCGGGATACGAGTCGCTCAGGTTCGAGAGCGCCGCGGTGAGGAAGTCGCCGGTGATGACGACCTTCTCGCGCGGCAGGAACGCGACCACGTCGCCGCCGGTGTGGCCGCGCCCCAGGAACTTGATCTGAATCTCGCGGCTGCCGCGGAAGAGCGTCATCTCGGTGCGCAGCGTGACGTTGGGCGGCACCGTGCGCAGCTCCTTCTGCGAGGCGAGGTTGTTCTCGGTCACGGAGAGCTGCGTCTGGAGCTTGGCGCGCGCCGCCGGATCCTTCTCGGCCGCCACCCGGCCGCGGAGTGTCTCGACCTGGGCCGGCATGGGGTCGACGTAGCTCTTGTAGAGCGGCATCTGCAGCGACTTTCCGCCGGTGAGCATCTCGCGCGTGAACTCGTGGCCGATGATGTCCACGCCGGCGCCGAAGATCTGGTTGCCGTGCGCGTGGTCGAAGTGGAAGTGGGTGTTGATCACGTAGCGCACGGGCTTGGGCGTGAGGCGCTTCACTTCCTCGAGCAGCACCCAGGCGGCAGCCGGCGAGACGTGGTCGTCGACGATCACGACGTCGTCGTCGTTGACGATGACGGCGCCGTTGCCGACCACGGCCAGCGCACCTGTGCCCACGACGTGATACACGCCCTCGGCCACCTTGTTGAAGCGGAAGGCGTCGCCCTGATGAGTGGTGCCGGCTGGTGTTCTCGATTGCGCCATCGCACCGCGGTGGTCCTGCCACCACGCCGCGCCAAGCATCAGCCCACCAATGACGAGGGCGAGAGTCAGTCGTCGCATGAAGTCTCCTGAAGGGTTCCGGTGGCAGCGATTATTTCTCAAATCGAATCGCTGGGACAGGCGGCGGGGCTGAAGCCCCGCCCTACGGCTTGCCGAACGACGCCGGGAGGTCGGATTTCGTATCGCGCAGGATTTCGACGATCGTGCGGCGGTCGGCAGGCGAGAGGCGCTGATAGCGTTCGCCGCGGACGTTCCCCACCAAGACCTTTGAGAGCCGCGCGTAGATGGCCGTCTTTGCCTCATCGGGGAGGGCGTCGAACGCGGGCGAGTAGATCAGGTAGCTGCACGGATACCTCAGCACCCGCGCCTGCAGGTCCAACTCGCGCAGCGACCGGCCCTGACGGTCGCGGGGGCCAAGGGCGCTGAAGCGTTCGGCAAATCCAGACGCGCCCTTCACCGGTGCCGGCAGGCGCGGCTCGTCCACGAACAGCAAGTAGTCCACGAAGTCCACGGCCAGCGACGTAGCGGTGGCACGCGCGGCGTCGGGGCCCTGGTCGGCGCGCGCCACGCGCGTCTGCCAGCCGATCCGCGTGATCAGATTCATCATGTGCATCTGGTGGGAGAACACCAGATGAGCGGCCACGTCGCTGTGCGCCGACAGGTAACCCGTCGGTTCAAACCGCCCTTCCAGAGTTGCGAGCGTCGATCCTACCGGGGTCGCGGCCGCGGTCGGCAGGCGCGCGTCGGCCACGGTGGCGTTGCCGAGATGGCGCAGCCCGCTTGCACTGCCGGTCACGAACCAGCCGGCCCAGCGCTCCTCGAAGGGTGTGCGGTGGTCCGGCGTCGCGTTGGCCAGGAACGGCAGCGACGCGCCGTTCGGCGCAGTGGCCACGCTGCGCACGAGCAGCCCGGGGACGTTGAGCGTGGCGTACGACACATGGCACGTCAGGCAGCTCGTCTGACGCAGCACGCGCGGCATGCCCTGGCGCTGGTCGAGCAGGTAGAAGGCGGTGCCCTGCACCGGATCCTGCGCCGCGATCTCCACGAAGCCGCCGCGCGGCCACGCCACCGCCACCGAGTCGTTGAAAAAGATCGTCCGCGGATTCTGCGGGCTGATGGCCGGCGACTGCAGGCTGGTCTTGGAGAACACCGCCAGCTGCGTGTCCACGCCGATGTCCAGGGCGCGCAGCAGCGCGCGCAGGTAGCCGGAGACGGGTTCGTAGGCGAGCGTGGCTGTGCCCGTCTCCAACGCCCGCCCGAGACGCGCCACCGGATCGTCCGCGGGCCGGAAGTGATAGGCGATCGCCGGGTGGCCGACGCCGTCGAAGAACGAGGTTTCGATTGGCTCCGAACTCTGAGCCCCAAGCCAGCTGACAGCGAGAGCCCACACACCAAGGCCCAAGGCCCAGGGCCTAAGGCCTACAAGAGTCAGACGAAGCCTGGCCACTTGTTCCTGAGACGTTTCAAGGTGGCGTTCCGGCCGGTGAGTTTCAACCGCGCGACGATGTCGGCCGCCGACTCCATCAGCCGGCTGCGCCACCACGGCTCGTTCCGCGCCTCGGCCCAGGCGCGAGCCATCGGCTCCAGGCATGAGTCGTCGCCCACGCGGGCCGCGGCCGAGAGAAAGTCGCCCGGCAGCGGATCGTGCGCGCGGTCGAACGATTCCCGCAAGTCGTACACGGCCACGCGGCTGCCACGATGCGCCAGGGCCACGTGCGCCGCGCCGCGTGCGCGCGTCCATTCGTCGCGCCGGCGGCCGGCTGGTTCGCCCTGCTCGTGCTCGCGGGCGCCGCTGACCGCGGCGTGGAGCGCCGACAGCGGTGCCGACGCCGCGTGCTCCGACAGCCACGCCCGCAGCGCCGCCGGGTCTTCGAGCGCAGGCTGCGCGCCGGTGTCGATGGGCGCGCGCTCGCGAACCGGCGCCACGAGCTCGGCCGGGAGCTCGGACAGCGCGTCGAGCGCCGCCAGACGCACGGCGGCGTCGCGCCCCTTGTCGAGGGCGGTCGCGGTGATCACGTCCAGGACCTGCGTGCCGGCTTCACGTGTCAGCCACCCGCGCAGGACGGCGACGGCGGCCAGTGTCACGCCGATATCAGCGTCGCTCAGCGCCGTGCGAGCGAGATCGATGGTGCGTGGATCGTCGAGGCCTTCGAGCGCCGAGAGCGCGCCCGCGCGCGCCGGCGCCGGCGCCTTGGAGGCGACGAGCGCGGCGAGGTGAGGCAGGGCGCGGGCACCCTCCACGCGTAGACGGGCCACCGCGGCTTCGCGCTGCGTGGCGTCCGCCGCCGACAGCGCCGCGAGCAGTCGATCGAGCTCGCCGGCTTTGCCCGGACGGGCGGCTAGTCTTCGTCGGCCGGCTGACGCTTCTTGCCGAACGCCCACGCGAACCCGATGCTGAGCAGGTAGAGCAGAACCATCGGCCCGGCCATGACGATCTGACCCACCGGGTCGGTGCCCGGCGAGAGCGCGGCGCCGATGATGAAGATGATCAGCACGGCGTACTTGAAGTTCCGCCAGAGGAACCCGGCGGTGATGATGCCCAGCCGCGCCAGGAGCAGCACGATCGTGGGCATCTGGAACACCAGTCCGAAGATCAGCACCAGCTTCATGTAGAGCGCGAACGCCGGCTCGATGCGCGGCATGAAGGTGATGATGTCGCTCGAGAAGCTGGCGAAGAAGGTGAACGTGATCGGAAAGACGACGTAGTGGGCGAATGCGGCGCCGCCGATGAAGAAGAGCGACGATAGCGCGATGAAGGGGATCGCCAGCTTCTTCTCGTGCGAGTAGAGGCCGGGGGCGACGAAGAGCCACACCTGCGCCATGACGCCGGGCGACGCGATGAGAATGCCGGCAATGACGGCAATCTTCACGTAGAGCATCAGCGCTTCGGTGGGCTCGGTGTAGATCAGGTTCTGCCCGGCGGGCAGCATCGCCCGCATCGGGTCGATGACGAAGTTGAACAGCTGCTGATAGAAGAGGCACGCGATCCCGAACCCGAGCACCACTGATCCGAGCGCCCACATGAGGCGACGGCGCAGCTCGTCGAGGTGATCGAGGAACGACATCTTGCCGCCCGATTCCTCGGGGGCATCGTCGTCGTCCCAGTCGTCGGGATCGCGCTCGGAGACCGACTTGGCCCCCTTGCTCGGGAACGGCACTAACGCCATGGCGGCCTCCGGCTACGCGGAGGTGCCGGTCGGCGTGCGGCTGACGGGCTCCGCCTGGGCGTCGGCCCCGGGCGTGCCTTGGGCGGGCTCGGTCGTGATGGCGTCGCGCATGCTGTT
>DATMDI010000168.1:0-2095 GCA_035557875.1 Vicinamibacterales bacterium | reverse complement strand
AGGTTGCCGTGGTGGTAGGGACGGTTGGGCTTGGTGGCTGCCCGCGCCGGTCGAGCCATGCTTCTCATCTTACCGGCAGGTGTTGACATCGTCAACATCGTGATCTAGTCTCATGTTGACGGTGACAACATCTCGCCCGCGTCTGAAGACCCGGGCCCACGTAGGGAGAGCGCGCGCCATGAATTCAACCCTTCACCCAGCCCGGTCTACATCGGAAACTGCAGCCGCCGCGCTGCTCGGCCGCCTGTGGCAGGCCAGCCCGCCGCTGACGGCGGCGGGAGCGCTGATGCTGGTCGCCGCCGGTGCGTTCGTAGTCGGCCTGCTGGTCGATCCGCGAACGATCACCGGTGCGCCGGCCTGGCTCAAGCCGTTCAAGTTCGCGGTCTCCACCGCCATCTACAGCCTCACGCTCGCGTGGATCTTCGGATGGCTGTCGGACTGGCCGGGCGCGCGCCGCGTCGTCGGCTGGACGACGGCGATCGTCTTCGTGCTGGAAGTGGCGATCATCGGTGCTCAGGCGTGGCGCGGCACGACCAGCCACTTCAACGTGTCCACGCCGCTCAACGCCGTGCTCTTCGCGGTGATGGGCACGGCGATTCTGATCCAGACGGCCGTGAGCGTGGCGGTGGCCGTTGCGCTCTGGCGGCAGCGATTCGCCGACCCGGTGCTCGGCTGGGCGCTGCGCCTCGGCATGACGATCACGATCGCCGGCGCGCTCACTGGCGGACTGATGACGCGGCCCACGGCGGCGCAGTTGACGGACGTGCGGGCCGGTGGACCCCTGACGATCACCGGCGCGCACACGGTGGGCGGCCCGGACGGCGGCCCTGGTGCGCCGGTCACCGGGTGGAGCCGCGAGCACGGCGATTTGCGGGTGCCGCACTTCATCGGCCTGCACGCGATCCAGGCGCTGGCGCTGGTTGCGCTCGGCCTGCGGCGGTGGCGCCGGACAGAGTTTGATGGCTCGCTCTCCGGGCGGGCGGCCGCGGTGCGGGTCAAGGCGATGGTCGCGGCGGCGGCAAGCTACGCGTCGCTGTTCGTTCTGCTGCTCGTCGAGTCGCTGCAGGGGCGAAGCGTGGTGGCACCGGATGCGACGACACTGGCGGCGATTGCGATCTGGGTCGTCGCGACCGCGCTCGCTCTCAGCCTGATCGCCGTCGGCTCGCGTGGTGCCGCGCGCGACGGCATGAGCAGGATGGCCGTATGACCCCCGAATCGCTGTTTTCGATTCTCAACCCGTTCGCTCTGGCCGGATGGCTGCTGCTGATCTTTCTGCCGCGGTGGCGCTGGACGGCGACGGTCGTGCCGCTGGTTGCGGTGCCGCTGCTCTGCGCGGCGTACACGGTGCTCGTGGCCGCGGCGCTGCCGGGGAGCGAGGGCGGCTTCTCGTCGCTCGCGGGCGTGCGCGCCCTGTTCGCCGATCCGTGGGTGTTGCTGGCGGGCTGGACGCACTACCTCGCGTTCGATCTGTTCATCGGCAGCTGGGAGGTGCGCGACGCGCAGCGGCGCGGCGTCCCGCACCTGCTGGTCGTGCCCGCGCTGGTGCTGACGTTCCTGCTCGGGCCGGCGGGCCTGCTGCTCTATCTCGCGATTCGATGGCTCACACGAGGCAGCGCGGTGACGGTCACCGCAAACGGGTTGACGACCTGATCGCGCGAGGCGTCAGCCGCGATCCGTTGATCTGCCGCGCACGGCCACGAGCACGAAGCCGAGGCCGAGGCCGGCGAGTGTGCCCATGACGTTGACACTCATGCGGGTGGGTCCGATCGGACGTTCGGGAACACGCGCCCCTTCCACGATCCTGAACTGCTGGCCGAGCGCGCGGCGCTCGAGGTTCTCGGCGCTCCTGATCTCTTCGCTCCGGACCAGCAACTGCCGGTAGCGATCGCGAACCACTTCGTAGGGCAGCAGATCGGCTTGCGAGAGCGACTGGCGTGGGTTCGACGCCCTTTGACGCTCGAGCCCGGCCTCGAGCTCGACGAGCCGGCGGCGGGCGTCGGCCAGCTCTGTATCGAGAAACAGGGTCTCGTGCTGGACCTGCATCTCACGGTCACGAAGATTTTCCTGCACGAACAGGGACGCGAGGCGCTCGGTG
>DATMDI010000167.1:0-16543 GCA_035557875.1 Vicinamibacterales bacterium | reverse complement strand
CCGGCTCCCGGCTCCCGGCTCCCGGCTTCCGGCTTCCGGCACGAACAGGGCGCACGGCCGTCACGAGGGTCCTCCCGCGACCGCGTTCGAGCCGTGCGGATCGACTCCTCGTGTCGCGAAGTCCCGGACTGCTTATGAAGCGGGGCCGCCGGCGGCTTTGATCTTGCGCAGCACGCGGTCTTCCATCCACTGCTTGCTCCACCAGTCCACCGGCGTCACCTGCTGGCCGCCGACGAGCATGGTGAAGTGCAGGTGGTCGCCGCCGGCCAGGCCGGTCATGCCGCTGCGCCCGAGCACCTGTCCCTTCTCCACGCGATCGCCCACCTTGGCGTCGATCGAGGACAGGTGTCCGTAGAGCGACTGCACGCCCATGCCGTGGTCCACGATCACGCAGTTGCCGTAGATGCCGAGATAGGCGGCGTGCAGCACGATGCCCTTCTGCGCCGCCCGGATCGGCACATTGGCCGTCACCGCAAGGTCGAAGCCGAGGTGGACCTGCTGGTCGACGTCCTTGCCCTTGTAGACATAGGTCCTCGTGTCGGCGAACCGCGCTTCCACCTGCGAGTCGCCGAGCTGCTGGAACGCGTCCATGAACTGCAGATCGGGCGACGTCTTCTGCGCCAGGCCGGCGATGTAGGCGTTGTTCTCGCGCCGCAGGTCGCCGTTGATCTTCAGGAACCCGGCGAGGTTGTCGCCGGAGGGCAGGGTGATCGACGGCGTGTTGCCGCCGATCGCCGGGACGACGCGGTCGAGGAAGCGGTCGTCGAGCTCGATCCGGCTCTTCTGATACGGCTTGGGGAAAACGCGGTTGTCGAGCGCCGCTACGGCCTCGTTGCCGGCCTCGTCGCGCGCGAACACCTGGATCCGCGCGTCGAGCGGCTGATCGAACAGCAGTGCGAAGAACGCGACGCGGATGGCTGGATCACCGGTGATCCCGACCCCCTTGGCGGGGAAGCCCGGGTACTCCTTGTCGCCGACGCGGACACCCGAGCTGACGTCGTCCGGGGTGGCGCGATAGACGACGAACTCGCTCCCGCCATGGTTGATGTAGTGGAAGCTGGACAGGACGCCCAGCTGCGGCGGTTCGAGCCGCACCTGCACGTCCCGGATGACCAGCGACTCCACTTCGCGCAGCCCGAACATTACCGGCCGCGAAGCGCGCACCGTAATCCGCGCCGCGCCGCTGCGCAGGTCGGGAATCGCCTTGCGGCCGATCGGCTTGATCACGTAGAGGCGATCGGCGGCCTCCTTCTTCACCTCGGCGCCGGCCGGCTGCTCGAGGGCGAACACCTCGTGGTCCTTGCCGTTCTGCGACAGCGTCGCGGTGACCTTCGAGAACTCGCCGCCAGGCGCCTGCAGCATCAGGTCCATCGACGTGGACTGGCCGACGAACTTGCCGGGTTGCCGCAGCTCGATGACCGGTCCGCTCATGCGCCCGGCCCACCACCAGGCGCCACCGAGACCGACGAGGCCCACCACGATGATCGCAACGAGGAACTTCAGCAGGGATCGCATCCTGGCGATGATAACGCGCTCTGCGCGCTTCCGCGTGAGCCTGAGTTGAACGCGGGGCGTGCGTGGGCGCTATCGCTCGCGGCGCGCGTTGCGGCCCGAAACGTAACGCTCGTTCTCGCCGCACACGAACTCGATGAGATCGGTGTCGGCGAGGAGGCGCTGGTTCACCCGGACGGTCCAGGGTTTTGTGTAGGCCTTTGGATCGTCGATCGTGACGTCGATCTCGAGACGCCCGACGGTTGGCCGGCGGAAGCGCTCGATCAGGCGCCCGTCGGACGTGAGCGGCGCGCCGTTGACGTCCAGCCACCCGAGATCGCGGAAGTTCGTGCTCTCGACCACCAGCGTGTCGCCTTCCCAGGAGCCGCGCGAGTAGCCGAACCACCAGGGCTGCGCGTCTTTGGGCGGCGCCGGACGGCCGTCCATGAAGATCTGCCGGACGCCGGCGTTGGCCTCGTAGAGGATCACGATCAGCTCACGGGTCTGGATGATCTTGCGTGGCTGGGAGTGGGTGTGCAGCTGCATGTGCCCGAGAGGGAGGCACGCGGCGTCGGGGTTGTCGGCGCTGTCGCGGGCCATGCGCTGCCGGCGCAGTTCCGCCGCCCACGGCTGGAACGGGAGCCCCTCCTTGATGCCGGCTTCGATATTCCAGAACGTCGCCTCTGGCGGTGTGCCAGGCGGCGGGGGCGGTGGCCCGCCGCGGAATCCCAGCACGCCCGCGTAGTTCCAGAGGCCCGAGAAATCGACCTTGCCGTCTGCGGTGCGCGGCGGCGCCGCCGCGAGGTCGGTCCGGCCGTCGGCCGTGCGAGGGGTCCGCGCGCTGCGGTGGTTGGGCCATTGCGCGAGCAGCGTCCCTCCGAGCGATGGCGTCAGCGCCACGACGAGCGTGAGCACGGCCACGAGCGTGAGCCCTGACCCCTGAGCCTCGAGCCGAAGGCCACGGCTCTGCACAATCAGCGAGAGCCGTTGGATCAATTGCCGCTCAGGCCGCCCCACGGCGACGTGATGTGGTAGGTCGCCGCCGGCCCGATCATTTCCACCCGGCGGATCTTCCCGTTCTCAATCAGGAACGCCTCGCTGACGAGGATGCTGCTGGGACGGTTGAAGCCGGGGTAGCTGTGCTTGGTGCCGTCGGCGAGGACGCCGGAGTTCACCGTGCCCTGGTCGAAGGTGCAGTGCGCCCAGACGACGCCGCGCTCCTGGTCGACGAGCGGGTAGCGGCGGTGGTGGATGTTCTGCACGACGTAATACAGGCCGGCCTTGAACTGCGCCAGGCAGTCCATCGAGAAGAGGTTGATCGTCTTCGGATCCTGGCCGGGCGGACGGGGCACGTTGGTCGTGGGCGCGCCGTTCTCGATGCGGTGGCAGTCGTCGGTGAAGGGATAGGTGCCGGTGCTCCCGATGCCCTTGCCGTCGTTCTTCTGCAGCCCGGTGAAGTAGGCGTCGGCGATCGCGATCATCTGCTGGCGCGGCAGCCGCTGTGCCGGCGGGATGGTGCGGAACCAGATGTCTTCGGCCTTGCCGCCCTTGTCCATCGCCGCGATGTTGTTGGGGCCGCCGCCGCCCGGCTTGAAGTAGATCGACTCGATTTCGCTGATGCGTCCGAGCTCGATCCGGAGGCGCAGGCTCATGAGGAGCGGCGCGCCGGCCTCCATCATCGTGCCCATCATCGCCACCTGGCCGAACTCGGGATCGGCGAAGACGTGGCGGTAGCTGCCCACGCCCTGCGCCGTCTTCCAGAAGCCGTCACCCACCTCGAGCACCTGGTTGTTCTCCGTGTACTTCACGTCCGCGGAGAGCGGCAGGCGTTTGGGGTCGTGCGCCACGACGGCGGCGAGGTACTGATCGATCACGCCTTCCAGGCAGGCGCGGTCGCAGTTCAGCGGGATCGGGCCCGTGGAGCCGCTGACGCGGGTGCTGAGCGATCCAACGAGCAACACCGCGCACGCGGCGGCCACGGCCAGGGTCGAGCGCATGTTGACTCCTATTTCGCGTTGATCAGGTGAATCTGATCCTGTCCTTCGTCCGTGGCAGCCCCGGCGTGGGGTAGTTCAGCCACTGCGCCGATGTCGCCACGGTAGTGAGTACGATGGCGGCGACGGTGCTCCAGATTCGCATCGGCGTCACTGTAACGGCCGTCGGAGCAGCGGTCAACGGCTGAGTGCGTGGGCTATGATCCGCGACACACGAACGCCCGCCCGCCCAAATGACACGACCGTAGATCCGGATTTTCACGAGGGACTGTCCCATGCGTCGAACGCCAATCCGCGCTGTCTGCTTCCCGGTCTTGACCCTCGCCTGCGTGCTCGGGCCCACGGAGGAGCGGTCGAAGTCTTTCTTCGAGCGGCAGTGATCGCGCACTCGCGCACTCGATGATGTCGCGTCTGCGTGGGGCCGTTCGGGTTGCCGCGGTCGTCGCCCTGGCGTCGGCCGTGCCGGCGGCGGCGCAGCCCACGATGGACGAGCTCCGCATCATCGCCCCGGCAGCGCCGGGAGGCGGATGGGATCAGACGGCGCGAGCGATGCAGCAGGCGCTGCAGCGTGCCGGGCTGGCGCGGCTGGCGCCGGTGGAGAACGTACCGGGCGCCGCGGGCACCATCGGGCTCGCCCGCTTCATCGGCAACGAACGAGGCCGGGGCGATGTGGTGATGGTGTCGGGCCTCATCATGCTCGGCGGCATTGTCACCCATCGCTCGCCGGTGACGTTGCACGACGTCACGCCGCTCGCGCGCCTCACCGGCGAATACGAGGTCATCGCCGTGCCGGCCGCGTCGCCCTTCCGCACCCTGCGCGACCTCCTCGACGCCTTCGTGGCGCGGCCCGAGTCGATTTCGTGGGGCGGCGGGTCGGCGGGAGGCAGCGATCAGATGCTGGCCGGGCTGGTGGCCGACGCCGTCGGCGTCGCGCCGTCACGAGTCAACTACATCGCGTTCTCCGGGGGCGGAGAATCGCTCTCGGCCATCCTCGGCGGGCAGGTATCGGCCGGCATCAACGGCCTTGCCGAATTTGCGCCCCAGATCGAGGCGGGCGCGCTACGGGCGCTCGCGATCTCGAGTGCGGAGCGGCTCGCGGGCGTCGACATTCCGACCCTGAGCGAACAGGGGCTCGACATCGAGTTCGAGAACTGGCGATCCCTCGTCGCCCCGCCGGGGATTCCAGCTGCGGAGCGCGTCCGGCTCGACGCCGCGATCGCGGCCATGGCCGCCTCTCCGGAGTGGCGACAGGCCCTGGCGCGCTACCGCTGGCTCGATCGCTATCTCGCTGGCGAGCCGTTCTCCCGCTTCGCCCGCGCCGAGGAAGCGCGCGTGCGCGACGTGCTGGGGAAGCTCGGCACCGGCTCGCAGGACGCGGGCACGGGCGTGACGACGGAGCCCTATCCCTGGCTCGTGCTGGCCGGTCTGGTGCTGGCCGGCGGCTTTGCCATGCGCGAGGCCGTGACGGGTGCGCGCGCCGGAAATCTGGAGGCGGCTCCGTCGCGGCCGGCGCGCGGGCCGCTTCTGCTGCTGGCGGCCGGAGCGGCGCTGCACGTCGTGCTGCTCGAGCGGGCAGGCTTCGTGATCGCGGCTGCGGTGCTGTTCTGGTTCGCGGCCCGCGCCTTCGATCCGCGTCACCCGCTACGGGATGCGGTGTTTGCCGTGGTGCTTCCGCTGGCCGCCTATGTCGTGTTCGCCCGCGTGCTGCAGTTGACGCTGCCCGCAGGTGTGCTGGCGGGGTGGCTGTAGCTCCGTGCTGCACACGCTCGAACTCCTTCGCGACGGGTTTGCGAGCGCGCTGTCGTGGGCGCATCTGGGATGGGCGTTCGCCGGCGTGGTGCTGGGCACGGCGGTGGGCGTGCTTCCCGGCATCGGGCCGGCTCTCACCGTGGCACTGCTGCTGCCGGTCACGTTCACGCTGGATCCGATCAGCGCGTTCATCATGTTTGGCGGCATCTACTACGGCGCGATGTACGGCGGCTCCACCACCAGCATCCTCCTGAACACGCCGGGCGAGACCGCGTCGATTGCGACGGCCGTGGACGGATACGCCATGGCGCGACAGGGGCGCGGAGCGGCGGCGCTGACCACGGCGGCAATCGGATCGTTCGTGGCAGGCACGCTGGCCACTGTGGCGCTCACCTTCTTTGCGCCGCCGCTCGCCGTGCTGGCGTTACGGTTCGGGCCGGCCGAGTACTTCGCGCTCTCGATCCTGGCCTTCACAGCCGTGACCGCGCTCCTCGGCGGGTCGCTCGCGCGCGGCCTGTTCAGCCTGTTCATCGGGCTTGCGCTCGGCCTGATCGGCATCGACCAGTTGACCGGCGATGCGCGTTTCGCCTTCGGTATCCCGCAACTGCTCGACGGCATCGACGTGCTGATCCTCGTCATCGGCCTGTTCGCGGTGGGGGAAACCTTCTACCAGGCATGGCGCCACGGGCGCGACCCGGTGGAGGTCGTGGTCCTGCAACGCTTCACCGGCATGAACCGCGAAGAATGGCGGCGCTCCTGGCGTCCCTGGTTGCGCGGCACTGCCATCGGCTTTCCGCTCGGCGTGCTGCCCGTCGGCGGCTCGGTCATCCCCACCTTTCTCTCTTATGCGGTGGAGAAGCGGTTGAGCCCGCGGCCGGAGGAGTTCGGTCACGGCGCGATCGAGGGCGTCGCCGGACCCGAAGCGGCCAACAACGCCGCGGCGGCCGGCGTGCTGGTGCCGCTGCTCACCATGGGGCTGCCGTCGTCGGCCACGGCCGCGGTGCTGCTCGCGGCGTTCCAGCAGTACGGCCTGCAGCCGGGACCGCTCCTGTTCTCGACGCGGCCCGATCTGGTGTGGACACTCATCGCCAGCCTCTACATCGGCAACGTCATGCTGCTGGTGCTGAACCTGCCGCTCGCCGGCGTGTGGGCCCGCGTGATGCTCGTGCCGAGGCCGCTGCTCTTTGGCGGCATCCTGATGCTGGCCTCGCTCGGCACCTACAGCCTGAACACGTCGATGCTCGATCTGGTGCTCCTCTACACCGTCGGCGCCGTCGGCTGCGTGATGCGGCTCTACGACGTGCCGCTTGTTCCGGCCGTGCTCGGCCTGGTGCTGGGGCCGCTCGCGGAGCTGCAGTGCCGGCGCGCGCTGGCTATCAGCGAAGGCGATCCGTCGGTCTTCGTCACGCGGCCGGTTTGTGCGGTGCTGCTGGCGATGGCCGCCGCCGCCCTCATCGCTCCGGTGCTCATGAAGCGCCGTCTGGCATGAACGCCGACGCTGTGGGTGGCCGCGGGTCTTCCGCCTTCGCCGAGGCTACGGCGGACAAGTCAGACCCGCCTCTCGACTACGACGTGGTCGTCGTCGGCGGCGGCAACGCCGCGCTGTGCGCCGCGCTCACCGCCAGTGAAGCGGGACGGCGGGTGGCAGTGGTGGAGCGTGCACCGCGGCCGTTCCGCGGCGGCAACAGCCGCCACACCCGCAACCTCCGGTGCGCGCACGCCGCGCCCACCGCGGTGCTCACCGACAACTACTCGGAAGGCGAATTCCTCGATGACCTGCACCGCGTCAACGGCGGTGTGTCCGACGAGGCCCTCTCGAGGCTCCTCATCCGTCAGTCGGTGGAGTGTGCGGAGTGGATGGGACGCTACGGCGCGCGTTTTCAGGCGGCGCTGCGCGGCACGCTGCACCTGTCGCGCACCAACGCCTTCTTTCTCGGCGGCGGCAAGGCGCTGTTGAACGCGTACTACGCCTCGGCCGCCCGCCTCGGCGTGGACGTGTTCTACGACGCCGAGGTCGTCGATCTCGAGATCGAGGCGGGACGGTTCAGGTCCGTGACGATCGCCACCGGCGGCCGACACCGCGTCCTGCGCGCCGCGGCCGCGGTGATCGCGTCGGGCGGTTTCGAGTCGAACCTCGCCTGGCTGCGCGAGGCGTGGGGAGACGCCGCGGACCGCTTCATCGTGCGGGGCACGCCGTACAACACCGGAGGCCCCCTGAGGCTCCTGCTCGATGCCGGTGCCGAGCCGGTCGGCGATCCACGGGCCTGTCATGCAATCGCCGTGGACGCACGGGCGCCGCGCTTCGATGGCGGCATCGTGACGCGGCTGGACTGCCTCCCGCTCGGCATCGTCGTCAATCGCACCGGCGACCGTTTCGCCGACGAGGGCGAGGACCTCTGGCCGAAGCGGTACGCCAGCTGGGGCGCGCTGATCGCCGCGCAGCCGGGGCAGGACGCCTGCTGCCTGGTGGACGCGAAGATGATTGGCCGTTTCATGCCGTCGGTGTTTCCGCCGGTCGTGGCGGGCTCGGTCGCAGAAGTGGCGGTGCAGCTCGGGCTGCCGCCCGATCGTCTCGTGGCCACGGTCAACGCGTTCAACGCGGCGGTGCGGCCGGGCCGGTTCGATCTCGAAGCGCTCGACGACTGCCGCACGGAAGGACTGTCGCCCGCCAAGAGTCATTGGGCGCTGCCGCTCGACACGCCGCCCTTCCACGGCTACCCGCTGCGGCCCGGCATCACCTTCACCTACCTGGGTGTGAAAGTGGACGCGCAGGCACAGGTCATCATGCGCGGCGGCCCCGTGCGCAATCTGTTCGCGGCAGGCGAGGTGATGGCCGGGAACGTCCTGCGGCGCGGCTACCTCGCGGGTATCGGGATGACGATCGGAACCGTGTTCGGACGCCTGGCCGGAGCCCACGCCGCCGATGCTGCCCGCTGACCCGATCACCCACGGCGCGCACGTCCTCACCGTGTGCAACGCCTGCCGCTACTGCGAGCAGTACTGCCCGGTGTTTCCGGCGATGGAGCAGCGCGAGACGTTCGCGCGCGTCGATCTGTCCTACCTGGCCAACCTGTGTCACAACTGCGGCGAGTGCCTCTACGCGTGTCAGTACGCGCCGCCGCACGAGTTCGGCATCAACGTGCCGCGGACGCTCGCCGAGATCAGGCTCGCGTCGTACGAAGACTACGCCTGGCCGCGCCCGTTCGCGGCGCTCGTCCGCCGCCATTCGCCGCTCACCGTTTTCGCGCTCACCGCGCTGTTCTCGGCGCTCTTCGCCGCGGCCTCTGCTGTCCGCGATCGCGGCGCGCTCTGGCGCATGGATCCGGCCGGCGATTTCTACGCCGTCGTGCCGCACGGCGTGATGGTCGCGCTGTTCGGCGCTGTCTTCGCCTTCGGCGTGCTGGCCATCGCGATTGGTGTGGCCCGCTTCGCGCGCGACGTCCGGCGCGCGAGCCCCGCCTCCTTCGTGCGCGGCGGCACGTGGCGCGCGCTGTGGGACGCCATGACGCTGCGCCACCTCCACACCGCTGGTGCCGACTGTGCGTCCGGCGAAGAGGAGCGGCGGCCGTGGCGCCGCTGGTGCCATCACCTCGTGCTCGGCGGCTTCGCGCTCTGCTTTGCGTCGACGACCGTCGCTGCGCTGTATCACAGCGTGTTCGGATGGGTCGCCCCGTATCCCTACACGAGCGTGCCCGTGGTGCTCGGCGTCCTTGGCGGCCTCGGCCTGACCGCGGGCTCGGCCGGCTTGTGGATTCTGCATGGCCGCCGCGATCCGGCGCTGGGCGATCCCGAGCAGCGCGACGGCGACCGCTCCCTTCTGGCTCTGCTGTTCGCTATCACCGTCACGGGGCTGGCGCTGGTGGCGTTGCGCACCACCGCCGCCATGGGTGCGTTGCTGGTCGTGCACCTGGCCACAGTGCTCGCCCTCTTCGTGACGCTGCCGTACGGAAAGTTCGTGCACGGCTTCTACCGCGCGGCAGCGCTGGTGGCGTACGAGCGCGAGCGCGATCGGCACTAGAATCGCGCTCATGGGCCTGCCACGTGCCGCGCTGACGCTGATCGTGCTGCTCGCCGCCGCGGAGGCGGCCCCGCTCTCCGCCGACTGGAATCCCGCCCTTGCCGCCCGTTATCTGGATGCGCGCCAGAAGGAGTGGTTTGCCTGGAAGACGGCGCAGTCGGCTGACGGGCCCTGTGTGTCGTGCCACACCGGCATGACCTATCTCCTTGCGCGCCCGGTGCTGCGGCGCGCGCTCCACGAAACGGAGCCCACTGCGTTCGAGGTCGGTTTGCTCGATCGACTCCGGACCAAGATGGGCAAGCCGGCGGAGGGGACGCTCGGCACCGTGGAAGCCGTGCTTGGCGCGATGTTCTTCAGCCGCGATGACGCCCGCGACGCCATGAGCTCGCACACGCGCCAGGCGTTCGATCGCCTGTGGGAACTGCAGGATGGCCAGGGTCCAGCCAAGGGCGGCTGGCAGTGGTACGAGGCCAGGCTCGATCCGTGGGAGAACCCGGAATCCGGCTACTACGGTGCCGCGCTGGCGGCGCTGGCGCTGGGACAGGCGCCAGACGCCTACCGGGAGGATCCCGCGGTGCGCTCCCACGCCGCGTCGCTCGTCGCCTATCTCGCGCGTCCTGAATCGCCGCCCCGGCTGCACGATCGTCTCGCGCTGCTCTGGGCGTCGACGGCGATGCCGGCCGTGTTGTCCGACGCGTCGCGCCGCGCGCTGATTGCGGAGACCTTCGAGCGGCAGCAGCCGGACGGTGGCTGGACCACGGCAGGGCTCGGCCCGTGGATGGCGCACCCGGATGCGCCGCCCTCGTCCGGCAGCGACGCCTACGCCACGGCGTACACGGCGTTCGTGCTGCAGCGCGCCGGCGTGGCCGCATCCGATCCCGGACTTGCCAAAGCGCTCGGCTGGTTGCGCTCGCGCCAGGACCCCTCGACCGGCGCGTGGCCGGCGGTCTCGATGAACAAGCGCTACCCCGACGGCTCGATGCAGTCGCTCTTCATGCAGGACGCGGCCACCGCGCTGGCGGCCGCGACGCTCGTCGAAAGCGATCTCGCGCTCAAACGGTAGCGGCGTCGTGATGGCTGCTCTCTCGGAATCCATGGCCGGCGGTGCGCGCGGGCGCATCTTCATCAGCTACGCCTCGGAAGACGCCGCGCTTGCCGATCAGGTCCGCACCGGGCTCGAGCAGGCCGGCGTGCCGTGCTGGATTGCGCCGCGCGACATCGAATCGGGCACGAGCTTTCCGGCCGCGATCACCGCTGCCATCCAGTCGTGCGGTGCGCTCGTCCTGCTGCTCACCGCCCAGTCCAACGCCTCGCGGCACGTCCTCAGCGAGGTGGAGCTCGCGTTCAACCGCGGCAAGCCGATCCTGGCCGTGCTCGTCGGCCGGATCACGCCGTCGGCCGACCTTCAGTACTTCATCTCCACGACGCACTGGTTCGACGCCGACGTGTCGTTCGACGACGCGGACATGGCGAAGCTGCGCGCCGACCTCGAGAAGCTGCTGGCCGGCGAGCGGATTCGCGTCGATACCGAGCGCCGCCGGCAAAATCAGCGCCGGGCGCGGCTTGCCGCGGTGGCCGCCGCGGCCGCGATAGTCCTGGGCCTCGCCGCGTACCTGGCGTGGCGGCCCGCGGCGAGGCCGGCCTCGCCGCCCGAGGCCGGAATCGCCGGGCCCGCGCCCACCGCCGCACCTCCGGTCTCGCCGCAGCCGCAGCCGGCGGCACCGCCACCAGAGATGACACAGCCGTCCCCCGGGGCCGAGGCCGCGGGCGCACCACCCGCGGCTACGCCGGCCGCGCCACCGCCGGGACCGGTGGCGCCGCAGGTTCGCACCAAGGTGAACGCGGCAGATGGGCAGACCTACATGTGGATTCCTCCCGGCCGCTTCTCCATGGGATGTTCAGCGGGCGACGCCGAGTGCCAGCCCGACGAACTGCCGGTCCACGCCGTGCGAATCCGGCGCGGATACTGGCTGGCCCGCACCGAGGTGACCAACACGCAATACGAGAAGCGCATGAAGCCGGCGCAGCGCGCCGCCGGCGCGGGCGGCAACCACCCGGTCGTCAGCCTGGACTGGAGCGAGGCCAAGGCTTATTGCGCCGCGATTGGCGGACGGCTGCCCACCGAAGCGGAGTGGGAATACGCGGCGCGCGCCGGTTCGCCCGAGCGCTACTACGACACGTTGTCGGAGGTGGCCTGGTACGAGCGCAACAGCGGCGACCACAGCCATCCGGTGGGGCAGAAGGAGCCCAACGCCTTCGGCCTCCACGACATGCTCGGCAACGTCTACGAGTGGGTGCTCGACCGCTACTTCAACCAGTACGACGACAGCGACGAGGAAGTGCAGGAGCCGCTCGCAGGGAACGCGTCGGCGACGGCTCGCGGCGGTGCGTGGCACTCGGAAGGCAAGGACGTCCGGGTGAGCAATCGCTTCGCGGCGCCTCCCGACTATGCCGACGCGAACGTCGGCTTCCGCTGCGCGTTGTCGTAGGGGCTGCGCCCTGAACTAGAACAGGTAGCGGGCGGTCTTCAGACCGCCCGATGATCACTTGAACAGCTGGGGCGCGAACTCGCTCAGGTAGTCGCGCCAGTTGATCCAGGTGTGCCCGCCCTCGCTTTCCGTGTAGACGGGCGCGTAGCCGTACTCCTTGAACAGGTTCACCGTCGAGCGCGTGGTCTGCAGCAGGAAGTCGTCCTTTCCCGTCGAGAACCAGAACAGCTTCAGCCCCTTCCTGGTCCTGGCGTCGGCGAGCGCCGCGGCATTGCGCTTCTCCCAGTCGCTCGACCCCTTCGACCACGCCGGCGGCGGGGCGCCGCGTCCCGGCAGCGCGAACACGCCGAAGAGGCCCGAGCTGAACACGCCTACGTAGCCGAACTTCGCGGCGTGCGCGGTGGCGATGTCGAGCGTCTGGCCGCCGCCCATCGACAGTCCGGCGATGGCCGTGTTCTCGCTGGCATCACGACGATCATGTCCTTCGCGGATTTCTTCGCGATCAGGTTGTCGAGAATGAAGCCGGCGCGCCCGGCGGTAGACCACGAGTGGTCGCTGTCTCCGGCGCCGTGCAGGAGATAGAGAACCGGGTACTTGCGGCCGCTCGTCTCGTAGCCGGGCGGCGTGTAGACGTGCATCCGGCGGAACGTGGCCAGCGAGTCGGAGTAATACGTCACTTCGGCCACCGCGCCGCGCGGAACCGGCTTCGTGTCGAACACGTCCGACCCCGGCACGTAGATCAGGCTCCACGGGTTGAGATTGGCTTCGCTCGTGGAGGGGTTGCGCGGATCGAGCGTGGGCACGCCGTCGACGACGAAGGCGTAACGGTAGGCGCCGGCCGGTACCGGCCCGAGCGTCGCCTGCCAGACGCCGTTCTCGCCCTTGGTCATGGGCGCGCCGGCGCCGAAAGGCACGCCCGGGACGTCGCTGGCGTCGAGGCGCACGGCCTCCGCCTTCGGCGCGTAGAGACGCACCGTGATGCGCCGGTCCGCGGACGCCTCTGGCGACACGACCGCTGGCGCGATCGGTGCGGTCCCGCCTCGCTCTTGCCCGAGTGCGGCGCTCGCGAACGTTGCGCCGAGAGCGGTGGCAAACAGAAGTCGTCTCATGGCTGTGTCCTGTTCGGCGCCACCTTCGAGTCACGACGAATCATGATCCGCGGGTCTCAGCGCGTGCCGGGCGTGGGCGACGTGCCCCGGAGCGTGGCGTAGACGGCGGCAATGTGATCGTTGCGCACCGTGTCCCAGCGCTCGAACCCCTTGAACGCGTCGAGCGTCAGCGTCTTCTGGATCTCCGCCAGACTGCGTCCGGCGGCGACGCCCCCCGCCACGCCGGCGGACAGGTCCTGCAGGTAGCGCAGCAACTCGCCGGCGTCCTTCTTCGTCCCGGACAGCGCGTGGCCTGTCAGTGCGTGATCGAAGTCCAGGGCGTTGATGCGGGTGAGCGCGTCGATCCAGGCGCCGACGCTCGGCGCCACCGCTCCCGGCAGGCGGCGCACTTGCAGGATGTCGGCGCTGAAGACCGCCCGCTCGGCGGGAAAGTGCAGCACCGAGCTGTCGTCGGCGTGCGCGGTGCCGAGGTGGATCATCGTCACCTGCTTGCCGCCAAGGGTGACAATGTGGCGATCGGTGTAGGTGATGGTTGGCGGCAGCACGTCGCTCACGCCGCCACGCGCGATCTCGGCGCCGCTCACGACCTCGTCGCGGTTGTAGTCGAATTGCGCGAAGCGATCGGCAATGTCGCCCGCGGCCTCCGAGCGCTCCACCAGGCCGTTGCGGTTGGCGTCCATCTTCGTCGCCGCGTCCGTCAGCGGCGGATTGCCGGCCGGCGGCGCCAGCGCCGCGAGCATGTTGCGGTGGCCGACGAACTCGGCGGTGTCGGCGAACACCACCCCGCCCGACGCATGGTCCCAGTCGCGGTGGGTGTAGAGCACGTAACGGACCGGCACCTTGAAGCGCGTCGCGATCTCCGCCTTGAGCCAGCGGCCGAAGTCGCGGTTGATCGGGTCGCTCATGATCACGCCCTCGGGCGTGACCAGGAACACCGTGTAATGGTTGTTGTTCTGGGCGCGATAGAGTTGCCCCGTGACGTTGACGATGCCGCGGGTCGGCGCCTGCTGGGCGGCTGCCGGAAGGACCAGACCGGTAACAACGAGGAGCGCCAGAATCGAGGATCTGTAAGGTCTCATCGCGTATCTCCCGGCGTGGATTCTGCCTCAAACCCGGGTCTGGCGCAGCCGTTTGGGCCCGCCGCCCGGCCGGTGGCGCGATTGCTGCTTCTTCCTCTGGAATGGGCCGGTCCATACCCCGATTGCCGCTGGCGAAAGCGCTGAATCCGGACGCCTCCGCCGCCGCGGCCGGGCTTCGCTATGTGAACGACGCGCGCATGGCGGGGATCCGCCGGCTCGGCCGATCGCGTTTCCGCTACGTCGGTCCGGAGGGCCGGACCATCACGGACCGCGAGGTGCGCGACCGCATCCGGTCGCTCGCGATTCCCCCGGCCTGGCGTGACGTCTGGATCTGCCCGAATCCGCTCGGCCATCTTCAGGCCACCGGGCGTGACGCCCGCGGGCGAAAGCAGTACCGGTATCACCCGCGCTGGCGCGAGGTGCGTGACGAGGTGAAGTACGGCCGCCTGCTCGCCTTCGCCGCGGCGCTGCCGAAGCTGCGCGCCCGTACTGCCGCGGACCTCGGAAGGGCCGGCCTGCCGCGCGAGAAGGTCGTGGCTACCGTCGTCGAGCTCCTGGAACGCACGCTCATCCGCGTTGGCAACGAAGAGTACGCGCGCGCGAACCGCTCGTACGGACTGACCACGCTGCGCAACGCCCACGCCAAGGTGAACGGGTCGAGTGTGACCTTCGAGTTCCGCGGCAAGAGCGGCATCGCGCACCGGGTGGATTGCCGCGACGCCCGCCTCGCGCGCATCGTCAAGCAGTGCCGCGATCTGCCCGGGTACGAGCTGTTCCAGTACGTGGACGACGCGGGTGAGCGCCGCGCGGTGGAGTCGTCGGACGTCAACGACTACGTTCGCGCCGCCAGCGGCGAGGAGTTCACCGCGAAGGACTTCCGGACGTGGGCCGGCACCGTGCTGGTCGCCCGCGCCCTTGCGGACGCGCCGCCGGCCACGTCCGCGGCGGGGGCGAAACGGTCGATCGTGCAGGCGATCGAGGTCGCCGCCGATCGCCTCGGCAACACGGTGGCCGTGTGCCGAAAGTGCTACGTGCATCCGGCCGTGGTCGACGCCTTCGCCGAGGGCGACGTCATCGGGCCGGCGAAGCGGCGCACCGCGCGGGCAGGACGCCTCTCCGGCGACGAGGCCGCCGTGGCGCGGCTCATCGCCCGGCGCACGCGGCCGGCCCGCAAAGCGGCGAAACGAGCCGCGTAACCCGAACCCGCTTGCGGCGCGCGGGTCGAGCGCGCATACAATCCGCCGCATGTCGTCACCGGGCCCGCAGAAACCCCCGCACATCCGCGAGTTCACGCCCCGCTCGATCGTCGTGGGCCTGCTGGTGGCGCTCGTCATGGGCGCCTCCTATCCCTACATGGTCCTGAAGTTCGGCTTCGGTCCGAACATCTCGGTGGTCTCGGCGTTCTTCGGCTTCCTCGCGCTGGGCCTGTTCTCGCGGAGCTACAACCGCTGGGAGAACAACGTCGTGCAGACGGCGGGCACGTCGGCCGGGCAGGTGGCGTTTCTCTGCTGGCTGCTGGCCGCCTTCGATCTGATGCGGCTCGAGCCTGGCAGCACCTTCGACGTGAACCTGACCGCGTTCCAGACCTGGGCCTGGCTTACGGCCTCGGGCCTGCTCGGCGTGTTCCTGGCCGTGCCGCTGCGCAAGCACTTCATCGACGACGAGAACCTGCCGTTTCCCGACGGCATCGCTGCCGGCGAGACGCTGATCGCCCTCGACGCGCGCGGGCCGCAGGCGCGCAAGTCGGCGTTCGCGATGATGGCGGCGCTGGTCGCGTCGGGTCTCGTGTTCCTGGCCACGGTCCTGCAATGGGTGAGGGACGCCGTTCCGCTCGTCGTCAACGATTTCTCGGGGCGCGTGGGGCTCGGCTTCGGCGTGTCGCTCCTGAGCATCGGCTCGGGCATCATCATCGGCCTGCGCATCAGCGCCAGCATGCTGATCGGCGGTCTCCTCGCCTGGGTGGTGATGCCGCCGTGGCTGGTGTCGCAGGGGCTGCTCGCGGCCGACGGACGCCGGGTGGACATCCTGCTGCTGGTGATGTGGCCGTCGGTGGGCCTGCTGGTGGCCGGCGGTATGTGCGCGCTGCTCCTGCGCTGGCGCGTGCTGATGGCGACGCTTCGCTCACTTACGGCCGCCGACGTGACGACCGGCGACCTCTCACTGCGCTGGGTGGGTCTCGGCGCCGGTGTCTGTACCGTGGCGCTGATAGCGGTCCAGTCGCTCTTCTTCGCGACGCCGGTGTGGCACTCGATGCTGGCGATTCTCCTCTCGGTGCCGCTCGGCCTGGTGGCGTTGCGCGTGCTCGGCGAAACCAACTGGGGCCCGATCAGCACCATGACCAACGTGATGCAGGCGATGTTCGCGGTCATCGCCCCCGGCGATCTGCGCGCCAGCATGGTGTCGAGCGGCATCACCGGCGCGGTGGCGGCCGAATCGGAGGGGCTGATGCAGGACTTCCGCGCCGGCGCGATGATCGGATCGACGCCGCGGATCCTCACCTACATGCAGCTGATCGCCGTGCCGGTGGGCGCGCTCGCGCTCGCCTTCATGTATCCGCTGCTGCGCGACACCTACGGCATTACGGGTGACAACGCGCAGCTGCTCAGCCCGACGT
>DATMDI010000166.1:0-2266 GCA_035557875.1 Vicinamibacterales bacterium | reverse complement strand
ACGGTGCTGGCGGGGATGAGGAGCGCCGCATCCTTCTGAATGCCGGAGGGGTTCCAGAGCAGGGCGGCTGCGATGGCCGCGACCAGAGCCACGGCCACCCCGCCGAGCAGCACCACACGAGAGGCCCACGAGCTGCGGGCCGCAGGGCGTGCTCTGTTGGCCGTTGTTGGCCGGTGGCTCGCAGGCGGTGCGCTGACCATCTGGGATGGGCGCTCCCAGAAGGCCTCCTCCGGCGCCAGCTCGAAGCCGAGCAGCAGGGCCGAGCTCGGATGCTCCGTGAGGAACTCGAGCAGCGTTTGTAGCGCGACCGCCCACGGACTCTCTGCCTCGAACGAACGAGGCCAGCGCCAGTTCAAGCTCGCGCTGAGAACGCTGCCCCGGTCGGCGCGAAGCTCGACGACGCCTCCGCCATGGGGAAACGCGCGCAGCTGACTCCTCGAACCTTCGACGGCGGCGCCGAAGCGATGCGAGCCGCTGTGGCCGACGATCTCGAGCTGACCGGCGAAACCGCTGCCCTCCACCGCAAAACCGGACCCATCGGCCTCGCGCTGGATCGAAACGCGTGGCCCCTTCGCGGCGCGGCTCCCCAGCGAGGCAGCCACGAAGCCATGCACGTCAATCTCGTCGAAGCGTGCCTCGACGTGCCCCTGGAACACCCCCACTTCCGTCGGGCCGCCCAACGGTCCGTGCAACACGACCGGCCTCGCCAGATCCAACTCCAGAGCATTCAGCGCGCCGCAAAACTGGAACAGCACGCTGATGGCTGCGCTGCCACTCGAAGCCGACAGCAGCGGCAGCAGAGCCCCACGGTCCAGCGGCGGGGGCCACACGAACTGGACATCCAGTCGTCCAATCGGCTCGCCGTGCCACGTGAGTTGGACGATCATACCTGCCCGCTCGGTGAGGCCCGAGGCTAAGCCGCCGACAGGATAGTGTCACGCGCGAGAAACACTGGTGGGACGCCGAACACCCCGACGAGAGTCAGCAGCTCAGCCACGCCGCGGGAATTCGGCGCGACGTTGCGCTGGATTCGCTTGACTCGTCATCTCGGTCCAACGCTCGCTCGGGCTCGGTGATACTCCGTGCTCGCGCAACGGAAGCCGACGAAGTGCAGGCGAGCAACACAGCTCGAACAGGACCCGGAGCGCCGCTCGCTGTCAAGGATCGGTATGCCGGCGGTCCGCGCGCGCCACGCTAACAAATCGTCCACCCGCGCGAAGGTCCCGGCGGGGCGGTGCTCTAACAGCACACACGCCGCGGCCCGCGCGCGCCGCGCAGACCCTGGTCAACCTCTTCCACGATCAGGGCAAAGACATTCAGCTGGGCCTGCTGCGCCTCGCCGAGGCCGAGATCGACGATGCCCTCGGCGACCTGGGCGGCACCACCATCAACCTGCATCCGATCGCACGAGACCGCCTGGCAATGGCCAAAGACGAGAGCCTTGCCGGCCTCGCCGCGGCCAGCTTCTCCACCCGCCAGAACCGGATCGCCAACGCCCTCTCCCGCGTGCTCAACGCGCGCGACCAGTTCGGCGCCAACATCAACTTCCGGCTCGCTCCCGGCAACCTGATGTTCTGACGTTTGCACAGACCGCCCCATTCGTCCGGCGCCGCGGAGAACGTTCCCACTCTTCGCGGCGCCGGCGAGGGCTACGCCGGCTCAGTCGCCTTCGGCGTCGCCCGCTTCATCGCCCGCGCCATCCACGTGAGCGTGCTCCGAGGACTTGCCGTGACCGACTCCCGCGTCCGCGGCTCCGCCGTGCTCGCCGCTCTCCTCCGCCTCGTCGGCGTCGTCGTGATCCTCGTCGGCGTCGTGATCGACCTCGTCGGCATCGTCGTCGACGGCTTCCATTGCGTCATGCGCCTTCTTGGCGTGATCCTCGGCGTCGCTGGCGCCCGTCTCGCGCTCCTGCCCGGCTGCCTTCACCAGGCTGCTGACGCGATCACACGCTGCGGCGATGTTGTCACACGACTTGGCCGCGGCCGCCGGCAACGACGCCACTCGCGTCAAGCAGGCCTGCACCTTGTCAGCGCACTGAATCACGGTGTCGCGATCCGTGCTCGCGCCCGCCGCGAGCGCGTCGCAGCTGTCGACCTCACGCGAGCACTGAGCCTGCTCGGGCGCGTGCTCCTGACACGCCTGTACGCCGTTCAGACAGCCCACCACGTGCGACCGCACTTCATCGAGGTGTTGCTGCAGATCGGCGCAGTGCTGCGCCAGGCGCGGACACACCTCGCTGGGCGCCGCATCCGGCAGTTGTGTCTCG
>DATMDI010000165.1:0-2640 GCA_035557875.1 Vicinamibacterales bacterium | reverse complement strand
CTCCGGGGACGGCTTCATGATGACCGTGCAGCCGGCGGCGAGCGCATAGGCCACCTTGTTCAGCATGATTCCGTAGGGGGCGTTCCAGGGGGCGATCGCCGCGACCACGCCGACGGGCTCGTAGGCGACGATTGCGCTCTTCACGACCGGCGAGGCCCGGGTCTCGACGAACGGGAATTTCTCCGCCGCGGCGATGATCTGCTCGAAAGCCATGGTGGAGCCCGCGGTCATCGGCACCGCAAAGCTCGCGAGCCCGCCCATCTGCAGCGTCCAGGCGCGCGCGATCTCGTCCGTGCGCGCATGGAGGTGCTGCGCCATGCGCTTCAGGACCGCGATTCGCTCATGTGGCGGGAGAGAGCTCCAGGGGCCGATGTCAAAGGCTGCGCGCGCAGCCGTCACCGCCGCGTCCATATCCTCGGCATCGGCTTCGGCGACGGCGCCGATCACTTCCTCGGTATTGGGGCAGACGAGATCGATGGTCCGACCAGACTGCGCGCCGACCCACTCGCCGCCGATCCAGACGCGGTCGGCGTGCCGCACGTTGACGCCTTCCGGGGTCATCATCAGTCTCCGCTGCGACGCTCAGGTCAGGTCGTCGAGGCCGATGCGCCTGCCCGCCGCCGCGGCGCGATTCGCCTCGCGCCGCAGCCGCTCGATGTGCTGGCGGGCTTCCGGCACTGGCTCGTCGGGCAAGGCCGCCACCGACGCCCGGTAAATCTCCGCAAAATCCTCGGCATATTCCGGGTGCGTGAAGATCACGGCGCGATTCTCGCTCATCCCGGCGAGCACTTTTTCTCCCACCTCGAGCGGGTCCATCCCGGCCTCGAACGCGGTCCCGAACCGCTCGAGCTCGCCGCGATCGGGCGGCGCGAAGCCCGAGGCCGCAAACGCCGCCGGGCGCTTCAACGCCGAGTCCCAGGCATTGGTCCGGGTCAGCCCGGGACACACGAGCGACACGCCGATGCCGTACGGCGCCAGGTTCCCGCGCAGGCACTCGGTCAGGCCCCGCACGGCAAACTTGCTCGCCGTGTAGATGCCGGCCTGGGGCCCGGACAGGTACGCCGCCATCGATGCAACGTTGACGATGTGCCCGCCCTGTCCCTGCGCCTTGATGCGCGGGACGAAGGTCACGAGACCGTTCACCACGCCGCCGAAGTTCACGCCCATGATCCAGTCGTAATCGGCATAGCTCGCCTCGTCGGTGGGGCCGAAGACGCTGACGCCGGCGTTGTTGACCAGGATATGCACGGGGCCGACGCGGCCTGCCACGTCGGTCCAGCCCGCGCGGTCGGTCACGTCAAGCTCGAAGAAGCGCGGCATCGGATGGCCGCCGTCGGCGAACCACGCTTCCGCCCGGGTTCGGTAGGCTTCGTTCCGCCAGGTCAGGACCAGGTCGATTCCCGCAGCGCAAAACGCGCGAGCAATCCCGAAGCCGATGCCGGAGACGCCACCCGTGATCAGCGCGGTCTTGCCCTTCCAGTCCATCTTGTGTTCCTCTCGCTTCCCTACCTAACACTTGTTAACGTCACACGCAATCGACCGGAGGGACTCTCCATGTCGGAACTGGAGGCACGGCTTGCAGCACTCGAGCATCGCGTCGGCGAGCTCGAGGACGTCAACGCCATCCGCCGTCTGCACTGGGCCTACGGCTATTACATCGATTTCAACCGCGCCGAGGACGTGGTGCGGCTCTTCGCCCGGGACGGCGCAGTCGTGTTCCTCTCCGGAGAGTACCGCGGGCACGAGGGCGTCCGGCGCCTGTACGGAACCTGGTTCCAGAACTACTTCACCCAGGGCGTCAACGGTCCAGTGTACGGCCTGCTGCTCGATCACTTCGAGATGCAGGAGATCATCACGGTGGCGCCGGACCGGCAGACCGCGAAAGGACGGTTCCGCGGCCTGCTGATGGGCGGCAGCCACGAGAGCCGGGAATACAAGCCCGAAGGACTGCCGCTGCAGTTCTTCGAGGCCGGTATCTACGAGAACGACTACGTCCGCGAGGCCGGGGTGTGGAAGATCAAGCGCCTCGACTACATGATGCAGTGGCAGGCGGACTACGAGCGGGGCTGGTCGAAGACGGTCTCGCATCTGCAGCCGGCCACGCAGACTTTCCCGGAGAATCCGCTGGGACCTGACGTGCTGCTCCCGCCGGACCAGACACGCAAGACCTGGCCGCACCGGCAGGATGTGCCCATGCACTTCGCCCACCCGCGCTTCGGCGCGGTCCTCGCCGGGCAGACCTGACGTCAGGCACGTGGCACGTGCGGGCGCCGCTCGCGCGGCTGCCAGGTGAGCACGTGCCGGTCGAGCTTCGCCAGGATCTTCCTAAGGCCCGCACGTTCCTGCGCGGTGAGTGTGCCGAACAGAAAGCGCGCCACTTCTCCCATGTTGGCGGCCAGCGCCACGTGCGCCTTGGCGCCGCGGGCGCTGACTCGATACGGTTTGCGCCGGCGGTTGCTGCGCTGTTTCACCTGCTCGACGAGCCCCATCGCTTGCAGCGACGTCAGTGCCCGGCTGACGTTCATGGCGTGCATCCCCATTAATTCCGCGAGGTGGTGACCGGCGGATTCGCCTTCGCCGGAGAGCGCCATCAGGAGACGGAGCTCGTTCGAGCTCAGGCCCGCCGGATCGGCTACCCCA
>DATMDI010000164.1:0-2976 GCA_035557875.1 Vicinamibacterales bacterium | reverse complement strand
ACGGTGTTCAGCGTGCACCTGAATCCGCTGCGCGACGGCTCGAACTTCGGCTCCCGCGTTGGCGCCCTGGCGAAGTGCCCGACCGATGAGGCCACCAAGAAGCCCAAGCTTCCCGAGGCGGGCAAGCACTGCGACTCGGTGGCGGGGCACGCCTTGATCGGCGGCACGACCTTCTAGACGCCCGACGTGAGGGACTTCGCGCTCTGGCTGGCTACGACGTCTCCCAGCGTCTTCATCCAGGAGCACAACGCCTGGACCATCCCGGCGATTCAGTCGGTGCACATCGTCGGGATCGCGCTGGTGATGGGATCCGTGCTCATGATCGATCTGCGGATCCTGGGGTTGGCGTGGGCTGACCAGACCCTGCGGCAGACGACCCGCCGGTTCGGGCCGTGGCTCACCGGGTCGCTCTGGCTGCTGCTCGCCACCGGCCTCTTGATGGTGATCGGCGAGCCCGTGCGCGAGCTGGTGACGTTCTCGTTCTGGCTGAAGATGACGCTGGTGGCGATCGGCGCCCTGGTCGCTGTGCTCTTCCAGCGCGCCCTCCGCCGTCACGAGCGGCAGTGGGAAGACACCCTGGTGCACCGGTCCTCGGTCAAGGCGCTGGCCATCGTCACGTTCCTGACCTGGGCGTGCATCATCGTCCTCGGCCGCCTGATCGCCTATGACCACGTGTGGGGCAGCTGGTCGCCCGCGGTGGGGCAGTAGGAGATGACCGCCCTGCTCGACTGGGTGCAGCAGACCGGCCTGGCCGTCCAGATTCGCGATTCGCTGTTCGCTTTTCCGCTGCTCGAGTCGGTGCACGTCATCGGGCTGGCAATCGTGTTCGGCACCGTGGCCATCGTCGATCTGCGGCTGCTGGGGTTGGCGTCGCTCGACCGCCCCTTCGGGCGGCTGGCGGGCGACACGTTGAAATGGACGCTCGGCGGCTTCGTCGTGGCTGCGGTGACCGGCACGTTGATGTTCATCACCAACGCCGCCGTGTACTTCCACAACGTCTACTTCCGCGCCAAGGTCGTCCTGCTGGTGCTGGCCGCGCTCAACGCGCTGGTGTTCGAGCTCACGGCCCGGCGCGCGGTCGCGGAATGGGACCAGGCGCCCAGCCCGCCGCCGCTGGCGCGAGCCGTGGCGACCCTGTCGCTGGTGATCTGGATCGGCGTGATCGTCACCGGCCGGATGATCGGCTTCACGGCCACGCGTGCGGCCGCGACCGCGCCGTCTCCCGTGGAGACCAACTTCGAAGATCTACTGGGCCTGCCGGCTGCGGGCGAACCCGCGCAGCCTTCGGGCAAGAATCCTGAGTGAGAGAGGCACAGCGAACATGAACAGAATCATTGTCAGCCTGAGCGCGCTTCTGCTGGTGGCGAGCGTCGTGGAACCCCTCCGCCTCTCGGGCCAGGGCCCCGGCGGCCCGGGTGGTCCTGGTGGCCGCGGCCCGGTGGTGCCTGTGAACCTGCCGTCCGTGCCGACGGCGGTGACGATGCCCACCGTGTCCGAGGAGATCACCGGGCCGGGGCCGATGTTCGACTCGACGCCGTCGCTGCCGCCCGGCCAGGGGCTGTCGGCCTTCCGCTACGAGGCCAAGGAGTACTTCGTCTCGGGCACGGCCAACGGCCAACCCTACAAGACGCGCCTCGTCGTCCGCCGGCCGGCGCGGAACGGCGACTTCAGCGGCCTCGTGCTGGCCGAGTCGATGCACGGCAGCGGCTCCGCCCACATGTTCGAGTTCACCTCGACCTACACGATGTCGTCGGGACACGCGGCGGTGGAGATCCTGACCACGAGCCCGGCGCAGTTCGTCCAGCAGAACCAGGCCCGCTACAAGGACCTGCAGATCGCCGGCGGCCAGGCCAGCGAGATCCTGGCGCAGGTGGGCGCGCTGGTCCGCACCGGCAAACCGCTCGGCGGTCTGAAGGTCCGCAAGATGGTGCTCGCGGGCACGTCGATGAGCGCGGGGACGCTGATCAACTACCTGCCGGCGCACCGGGTGTTTAGGACGCCCGAAATGCAGCACGTCTACGACGGCTTCTACCCGACCTCCAACGGGTCGCTCATTCCCGACGTGGACGTGCCGGTGGTGCACCTGCCGACGATGCTCGAGGTCGCGGCCGCGAACATCACCGACCGCGCGGACAGCGACGAGCCGGGCAAACAGTATCGGATGTATCAGGTGGCGGGCATGGCTCACATCGACACGCGCGACAGCGTGCGGCTGAAGCCGAACCCGTGCACCCTGCCGCTGAGCGATTTCCCGCACCAGGCGTACGTGGCCGTCGGGCTGCACCACCTGCTGCAGTGGGTGGACAAGGGCATCGCGCCGCCGCGCGCCGAGCGCATCGCGCGCGACAACGACGAGCAGAACGACGGCTCGCGCATGACGCTCGACGAGCACGGCAACCCGCGCGGCGGCATCCGTACGCCCTACGTGGACGTGCCAATCGCGAAGTACGGCCTGCGTCCGCCGGCCACGTCGCCCGTGATTCCGAACGCGAGCGCCTATGTGGCCGCAGGCGGCCAGCAGGCGGCCAACCAGATGTGCGGTCTGAGCGGGACGCAGGTTCCGATCGAGCCGGCCAGGCTGAAGGAGCTCTACAAGACGAAGAAGAACTACGCGTCGATGTTCGAGAAGCGCGTGAAAGAGCTGGAAAAGGCGGGATGGTCGCTGCCGCTCTATCGCGAGCTGATCGTCGGCGACGCGGCGAAGGTGAACTTCTAAGGGGCGTCGAAGCCGACGCAGGATGAGGCGATGAGACGAATGACACGCCGCGAGGTGCTTGGGGCGTTCTCTCTCGCGATCGCGGGCGTGCCGCTGGCCGCGCAGCGAGGTGCCGCCGTTCAGGTCTACAAGGACCCGACGTGCGGCTGTTGTGCCCTCTGGGTCGAGCATTTGCGCAAGGCCGGCTTCACGGCCACCGTGACCGACGTGGATGACATGGCCGCCATCAAGGCGAAGCATGGCGTGCCGGGCCGGGTGCG
>DATMDI010000163.1:0-7533 GCA_035557875.1 Vicinamibacterales bacterium | reverse complement strand
GGGCCAGCGATTTCGGCACCAGCTCGCCGAAGATGACCTGCGCGGCGGTGAGCACGAGCAGGACGATCACCGCAGCGGTGGACTCGGCCACCAGGGGCTGCAGGCCGCCGAAGGTGGCGAGCTGCGGCGCCAGCCACACTGCCAGCGTGGACTGCGCGTAGGCACCGAGACCGAGGCTGGAGATGGTGATGCCGATCTGGCAGGCGGCAATGTAGCGATCCAGTGCTGCCGGCGTACCCAGCCGCGGCAGCAGCCAGCGTGCGAACGGGTGGCCGTCCTCCGCCATCTGGCGCAACCGGCTCTGACGGACGCTGACGGCGGCGAACTCCGCCGCCACGTAGACGGCGTTGATGAGGATCAGCGTCGTTGCGACGAGGATGGCGACGAAGACCATGAGCGGTCAGCGCTGCACGAACTCGGGCCGCGCCGGTCGTGCCGCGAGGCGGGCCGCAAGCTCGAAGGCGAGCATCGCAATCTGCGACGTGCCTTCGGCGTCGATCTTCTCCCAGTCGTCGCCCGGGCGGTGATAGTCGCCGTGAAAGCCGGTGAAGAAGTTGATGGCAGGGATGCGGCGCGCCTGGAACGAGGAGTCGTCGCTGCGGCCCGCGCCCGGACCCTCGCGCTTGATGCTCAAGCCCCGCCGCCCCTGGGCGGCGCCCTTGAGGTCTTCCTCGATCGACGGAGCGTACTCCAGGCCGCTGACATCCACGTTGCCGCGCGCCCGTCCCACCATGTCGAGGTTGAGCATGGCAATGGTGTCGGCCGCCGGCACCGCCGGCGCTTCGACGTAGTGGGCCGATCCCAGCAGCCCGCGCTCTTCTCCGGCAAACGCCACGAACACGAGCGTGCGCGGGAAGCGCTCGCGGTGCGCCGCCGCGTGCCGCGCAATCTCGATCACCGCCGAGGTGCCCGAGGCGTTGTCGTCGGCGCCGTTGTGCACCTCGCCGGTGCGCTCCGGCGACATCGACAGGTGGCCGCCGCGGCCCACGTGATCGTAGTGCGCGCCGACGACCACGGCCTCCTTCTCCAGGCGCGGATCGCTCCCGGGCAGCACGCCGACCACGTTGCGCACCGTGCGCCGGTTCTTCGTCAGGTGCTCCACGTAGGTGATCGTCGCGCCGTTCAGCGCCATCGAACGCGGTACCAGGTCCGCGTCGATGAGGCGGGCCAGGCTGTCGAGCTGGTAGTGGTCGACGAGCGGCTGCACCTCGCGGCGGCGGACCCGGAGCACCGGGATCGGGCGTTCTTCGGCGTCGGGGTCCTTGGAGAAAAGGGTGTAGTCCGCCTGATCGATCAGGTGAGTGGGGTCGCCGATGACGATGAGCGCCTTTGCGCCGCGGGATCGCGCCGCGCCTTCCTTCGCCGCGAGCGTCGACTCCATCACCGGCCGGGCGCCGTTCATCGGGCTCCCCGACAGCCGCTCCTGCGGTTCGTGGCTGAAGATCACGACCGCCTTGCCGTCGACGTCCACGCGCCGGTAGTCGTCGTAGCCGATCGAGGGCACCACCAGCCCGTAACCGGCGAAGACGAGCGGCAGACCCTCGAGCGTCGCCGATGGCGAGGTGTCGGAGTCGCTGGAGGGCGCGGCGAGGGGGTAGTAGCTGGTGCCGAGCGTGAACCGCGCCGTCCGGCCGCCGAAGCCGAACGAGAGCTCGTTGCGCTCGCCGATGGTCAACCCGGCCACGAGCTCGAAGCCCTGGAACCAGGTACCGCCTTCGCCGCCTGGCCGGAGGCCGGCGCCGCGGAACTGCGCGGCGACGTATTCGGCCGCGCGCTCGAGCTCGGGCGAACCGTCCCCGCGACCCTGCAGCTCGTCTGATGACAGGAACTTGATGTGCTCGAGCAGAGCGGCGGGCTGGATGTCGCCCGGAGCCGCCGCGGCGGCCCCAGCGAGCGCGAGCACCGCGGCCGCAACCAACGAGCGCATGCCCCGAATGCTAGCAGGTCGAGTGGGTCAGGTGGGTCAGGTAAGTCAGGTGGGGAGCCGGGTAGGTGTGGCGGGGGGTCTTCAGACCGCCCGTTGCTACGTAGCCAGTGCCGTGTCGAGGAGGATGCGCTCGCGGGCGGAGAGTGAGGGGACGCGCACCTCGGCGACGCCGCGCCGGTCCAGCAGGGCCGGCAGGGCCCCGACGCGGTTGCGGACGCCGAGCTCGCCGTCCAGGACAGTCAGCACGTTGAGCGCCCGGCGAGAGGATCGGATCATCGATTCGGCCGCGACCGCTGCGGCCAGCCCGAGCGCGTAAGGGCCGGGAGGCCACAGGCGCGTCGTGCGAGCCTCGAGCCGCGCCAGCTGCACCGGTGACAACACGCGCTCGAGCGCGAAGCCGCCGACCGCGGCCTCGCTCCATGGAACCACGAGACCGTGAGGTGGCACACCGAGCACCGCCAGCACGACCTCGGCCGGCGAGCAACCTGCCTCGAGCGCGATCATCGATCGGATGGCCGAGGCAAACGCTTCCGGCGACGTTCCGACCAGGCGGACGCGAGCGACGTGAAGCTCGCGGCTTGCGGTCTGCATCACACCGGTCTGCCCTGTCCCCGCGAAGACGAGTGGCGCCTCGCCCGCGTACGGCAGCAGCGTGCGGATGAGCGAGACGCCGTCGTCTCCGATCCACTCGGCTGAAGGCTCGCCGTGCCGGTCCGCGATCACGCAGGCCGCGGCGCCCATCACCCGCGTGAGATCGTCGGTGCCCTCGAGGCGCGTGTGAAAGCCCGACACCGCTCCCGACTGCTGGATGTCGAGCGCCTTGCCGGCCGCAACGTTCGCCGCCGCGTCCACCAGCAGCACGCGCGACACCCGATCCCGCGTGGCCAGCGCCTGCGCGACCGCGGCGCCCACGTCGCCCGCGCCGATTACGGCCACCGATGTCATGAGTGCGTGAAGTATTGTAGTGACAATGCGAAGGGTTCCTTGTCTCGCTCAAGACTCAGGGCTCAGGGCTCAGGCTAGAACTCCTTCTGGCAGGCGTTCTTCCGTGAGCCTTGAGCCCTGGGCCTTGAGCCGACTACGACGGCTCTCTCAACTCGAGTGAGCCGGTGAATTCGATGACCGGTAAGGTGGCGCTCGTCACCGGTGGCTCCCGGGGCATCGGCCTGGCCACCGCGCTTGCCCTCGCCTCGCGCGGTGCCGCCGTCGCCGTGACCGCAACTTCCGACGACGGTCTTGCCGCGGCCGCTGCCGCGCTCGAACAGGCTGCGCCCGGCGCCTTTCTGGCCCTGCGCGCCGACGTCCGCAGCGCCGGCGACATGGCGTCGGCGTGCGCCGCGGCTGCTTCCCGCTTCGGGGGCCTCGACGCCCTCGTCAACAACGCCGGCGTCGGGGTGTTTCGCAACGTGGCCGATCTCGCGGACGACGACTGGCGGCTGATGCTCGACACCAACATCACCGGCGTGTTCAACGCGACGCGCGCGGCGCTCCCGCATTTGCGCGCCCGAGGCGGCGGCTGGATCGTCAACGTCAGCAGTCTCTCGGCCACCGGCCCGTTTGCCGGAGGTGCCGCCTATTGCGCCACCAAGGCCGCGGTGGACGCCTTCACCGCGGCGCTGATGCAGGAGGTGCGGCACGAGGGCATCCGTGTCGCCGCTGTCGCCCCCGGCTCGGTCGACACGTCGTTCGGCAGCGGCGGCCGTGACAAGAGCTCGTGGGCGCTCCAGCCGGACGACGTCGCGCAGGTCATCGTCGATCTGCTCGGCCACCCGTCGCGCAGTCTTCCCAGTCGCATCGAGGTGCGTCCGTCGCAACCTCCCCGAAAGGCCTGATCGTGTCCGTCTTCGACAAGCACCGCGAGCAGCTCGAACTGCACGAGACGATGATGGGCGCGTCGAGGGGCCGGCTGGCGGTTGCTCTCGACCTGCTGACCGACGCACTGGCGATGGTGGGACAGCACGGGGTCTATTGCCAGAACGCGCGCACGCCGGGCCGGCCGACGCTGGACATCGCCTTGGTGATCGAGCAGATTGGCGACGCGAAAGAGCTGCTGCAGACCGTGATCGAGACCGACCGCTCGTGAACGCGCCCGGCCCCATCGGCGTGGTCGCCCATTACAACCTGCTGGAACGGCTCGAGCCGTCGGGCCCTGGCGAGCTGTATCGTGCCCGCGACACCAAGCTCGGGCGCACGGTCTCACTGCGTCTTCTTCCCGCCGACTTCACGACCGGCGCCGACTCCCGCGCCGCACTGGTCGTGCAGGCGCGGGATATGACGGTTCTGTCGCATCCCAACGTGACCACGTTGTTCGATGCCGGCGAGCACGAGGGTCGCGTCTATCTGGCCTTCGAGTTCCTCAAGGGTCAGTCGCTGCGCGCCGAGATGGGGGGACGCCCGCTCAACGTCCAGCGTGCCGTCGAGACGGCAATCCAGATCAGCGATGCGATCGCCGACGCCCACGCCAACGGCTTCGTGCACGGCGGCCTCAGTCCGGAGTCGGTGGCGATGACGCAGCGCGGTCACGCCAAGATTCCCGCGTTCGAGCTCGCCGCGCATGGCGGGTTCGCCGCGGCCGGCGAGTCGGGATCGGCCAGCGACGTGCGGCTCCTCGATTACCTGGCGCCCGAGGAGGCCGCTGGACACGCGGCCGACGATCGGTCCGATGTCTACTCGGTTGGGGCGATTCTCTACGAGATGCTCACGGCGAAACGGCCGAACCCCAAGGGCGCGTCGGCGCCGAGCGTGTCGAACCGTCACGTGCCGCCCGAGCTCGACGCCGTGGTGCTCCGCGCGGTGGCGCCCAACCCCGACCTGCGGCCGCAGTCGGCCGCAGCCTTCGCCTCCGAGCTCAGGGGCGTCGTGGCGCTCATCGACGCGCAGGGCGGCGCTGGTGACGAAGCAGACGAAGCGCACGTGCCGTCGACGAGCATCGGGCGGGTGCTGCGGTTTGCCGCTGTTCTGCTGACGATGGCGGGCCTGGCCTGGTGGTTCTGGCAGACGCGCGGGCCCCGCTAGGAAGGGCTTCGGGCTTCAGGCTTCGGGCTTCAGGATCGATGCGAGCCGCTCGACGAACGCCGATCGCGCCAGCACCTGATCCACGCCGGCCGCCCGCGCCGCCGCGATGACGTCGGCGTGAACGTGCGACACGAACCCGAGGGTTTCCACGTCTCGCAGCGCCGGGTCGGCTTTCATCGCGGCCAGCATTTCCATCGGCCGCATCTTCAAGCTGTCGAGGTCGAAGATCACCAGCCGGGGCGCCTTCGTCCGGACCGCCTCCAGCACCTGGTCCGGTGAGCGCTCGAAATACACCTCGGCGCCGAGCGTTTTCGCCGCCGTCTTGATCTTGATCGAGAAGAAGAGGTCGTCGAGGACGGCGATGATCATGGAAGGCTCAGGGCTCAGGGCTCAGGGCTCACGGCTCACGGCGTGGATTGCTTGCTGGCGCTCAAAGAGTACGCTTGTCCACAAGCGTACTCTCACTGCGTAAGGAAGCCATCAGGCCCTGAGCCTTGAGCCCTGAGCCTTCCAGCGCCGGTAGTACCATTCCGCCCATGATTCTCGAGGTTCGGGCCGTGGCCCCCTTCTACAAGAACGGCTTCGTCGTGGGGTGCGAGCGCACGCGCGAGGCGGTCCTGATCGACCCCGGCGACGAGGTGGACGAGCTGCTGGCGGCGGCCTTCGAGGCCGAGGTGCAGGTTCAGCGGATCCTGTTGACCCATGCGCACGTGGATCACGTGACGGGCGTGGCGGCGGCCAAGGAGGCGCTGGACGTGCCGGTGCACCTGCACCGCGACGACCTCTTTCTCTACGAGCAGGCGGTGGAGCACGGCCGCATGTTCGGCCTCAAGGTCAGGCCGCAGCCCCCCATCGACGCCTTCTACGACGGCTCTCCGCTTGGCTTCGGGGACTACGAAGTGACCGTGCACCATACTCCCGGCCATTGCCCGGGCGGAGTCTGCCTTCAGGTGAGGCGTGCGAACCAGGCGGAGCCCCTCCACCTCTTCGTCGGGGACACGCTTTTCGCGGGCTCGATCGGCCGTACGGATCTGCCGGGCGGCGACTATGGCGTGCTGTTGCGATCCATCACAGGTGTGCTGCTTCCGCTCGGTGACGACGCCATCGTCCACCCGGGCCACGGTCCGGACACAACTATCGGTCGCGAGCGCCAGACCAACCCGTTCGTGCTCGAATACGTCTCCAGGCGAGGGGACAGAAACCTTTAGCCTTTAGCCTCTTGCCCCTGGGTACTACTCTTGCCTCCAAGCTCTTGCCAAAGGCTGGAGGCCAAAGGCTAGCGGCTATTCGTCCTTGAGGGCTACCAGCTCGACCCGGCCGATCCGGACGCAGTCCCCGGAGGCGAGCCGGGCCCGTTCGAGCCTTTCGCCGTTCACGTAGGTCCCGTTCGTGCTCTCGAGATCCCGCACTTCCAGCTCGCCGTCCTGGAGGACGAGGAACTGGCAGTGAACCCTGGACACCAGTGCTGCGTCTAGGATGAAGTCCGCTCCGGTCGAGCGCCCGATGGTTCGGGCTACGCCAGGCAGGATCCGAAACGTCTGCTCCGGTATCCCCTCGGTGGTAGTTCTCAGGATCCACATGGTTTCGGGCGATTCGAGGCTCGAAAGGGCAACTTTTGCCGGGTGGTCAACGTCAACTGTGCTGTCGGCTCATGAGGCCCGCCGCGCCGGAGCCGTAAGGCGAAGGCGGGCCGCGATCAACGAGGGAAGAATGCGGAAATCCAGGAAACTCACACTGCTGGCGGCCGCCGTCGTGGTGCTCCTCGCCGGAGTCTGGGGGTTCGCCCGGCTCAACGGCGCCGCGCCCACCATCGACCCCTCGAAGATCGCCACGGTGGAGCGCGGCACGATGACGCGTTCGGTCGTTGCAACCGGCAAGGTCGAGCCCATTACCAAGGTGGAGATCAAGTCGAAGGCCAACGGCATTATCGAACGGCTCCTGGTCGATGTCGATCAGGTGGTGGACGCGGGCCGCGTGCTCGCCGAGCTCGACAAGGAAAATCTTAACGCACGGCTCCGCGAGGCTCGCGCCAACCTGCAGGCGGCCGAGGCCGCGCGCGAAGGCGCCGCCGCCCAGCTGAAGAAGAACGAGATCGAGGCCGAGGCGCCCGACGTGACGTTTGCCCAGCGCAACCACAAGCGCGCAGAGCAGCTGTACGAGCAGAAGCTGGTGTCGCAATCGGCGCTCGACGACGCGGAGAGCGCGCTCGAACAGGCCCAGAACCGCAAGCGTGCCGCCACCGGTCAACTCGTCATCGCGCGGGCCAAACTGGTCGAGTCGACGGCCCTCGTCGCGCAGTCGCGGGCGCTCGTCGAACGCTCCGAAGAGGAGCTCGCCAACTCCACGATCAAGGCGCCGATCCGCGCCACCGTGCTGACGCGCGACGTCGAGGTGGGGAGCCCCGTGTCGTCGATCCTCAACCTCGGCGCCAACGCCACACTGGTCATGACGCTCGGCGACATCCAGAAGGTGTTCGTGCGGGGCAAGGTGGACGAGGCCGACATCGGCCGGGTGCGCCTCGGCCAGACCGCCAAGATCACCACCGAGAGCTTCCCCGATCGCGCCTTCGAGGGGCGGGTCACGCAGATTTC
>DATMDI010000162.1:0-7835 GCA_035557875.1 Vicinamibacterales bacterium | reverse complement strand
CGCGTTCGGGATCCTGCTGCAGTACCCGGACGATCGCGGTGAAGTCGGCGATCTGCGTCCCGTGATCGAGAAGGCGCACGCCGCAGGCCTGCTGGTCGCTGTGGCCAGCGATCTGATGGCGCTGACCTTACTCACGCCGCCCGGCGAGATGGGCGCCGACGCCGTGATCGGCAACTCGCAGCGCTTCGGTGTGCCGCTCGGCTACGGCGGCCCGCACGCGGCGTTCTTTGCCACGCGGCAGGCGTTCGTCCGCCATCTGCCGGGGCGGCTGATCGGTGTGTCGGTGGACTCGCACGGCCAGCCGGCGTACCGCATGGCGCTCTCCACCCGCGAACAGCACATCCGGCGCGAGAAGGCCACGTCGAACATCTGCACCGCGCAGGCACTCCTGGCGTCGATGGCGGCGATGTACGCCGTGTATCACGGGCCCGAGGGCTTGCGCGCGATCGCCGCCAGCGTGCACGAGCACGCGCGCGGGCTCGAACGGCTGTTGTGGGCCGCGGGTTACCGCCAACGCAACGCCGCCTACTTCGACACGCTGAGGGTCGAGGTCCCAGCGGGCTGCGCCGCGCTACGGCAGCACGCCGAGGCGGCCGGCATCAACTTCCAGTACGTCGGCGACCGCGAGGTGGTCGTCGCGCTCGACGAGACCGTGACGCCCGCCGACCTCGGCGCGATCGCGCGCGTCTTCGCGCAGGCGGGTGGTACGCCGATATCGGAAGCGGAAGGGCGCGCCGCCGGCCCGCTGCCCGTGCGCATTCCGCTGCCGATCGAACGGACCTCACGCTTCCTCACGCACGGCGTCTTCAACACGCACCGGTCCGAGACGCAGATGATGCGCTTCCTCAGGCGGTTGGAGCGGAAAGATCTCGGGCTCGACCACTCGATGATCCCGCTCGGCTCGTGCACGATGAAGCTGAACGCCGCGGCGGAACTGCTGCCGATCACCTGGGGACCGTTCAGCCGGCTCCACCCGTTCGTGCCCGCGGATCAAGCAGCGGGCTATCACCAGGTGTTCGACGAACTGTCGGCCGCGCTGTGCGCCATCACCGGCTTTACCGGCGTGTCGCTGCAGCCCAATTCAGGTGCCCAGGGTGAGTTCGCCGGGCTGCTGGTCATTCGCGCCTACCACCGCAGCCGCGGCGACGACCGGCGCACGGTGGTGCTCATCCCCGCTTCGGCCCACGGCACCAATCCGGCGAGCGGGGTGCTGGCCGGCTTCCGCGTCGTGGTCGTGGCCAACGCTCCCGACGGCGGCGTGGACCTCGCGGATCTGAAGCGCAAAGCCGACGAGCACGCCGACACGCTGGCGTGCCTGATGATCACGTATCCCTCGACGCACGGCGTCTACGAGGCCGCCATCCGTGACATCTGCGCCATCGTGCACGAGCACGGCGGCCAGGTGTACATGGACGGCGCCAACATGAACGCGCAGGTAGGGCTCACCAGCCCGGCGCGCATCGGCGCTGACGTGTGCCATCTGAACCTGCACAAGACCTTTGCGATTCCGCACGGCGGGGGAGGGCCGGGCATGGGGCCGATTGCCGTCGCCCCCCACCTCGTGCCGTTCCTGCCCGGGCACCCGTTGGCGAACGTCGGCGGCGCGCAGGCGATCGCCCCGGTCTCGGCCGCGCCGTGGGGCAGCGCCAGCATCCTGCTCATCTCGCACGCGTACGTCTGCCTGCTCGGTGCGGAGGGGATGACGGCGGCGACGCAGGTGGCGCTGCTGAACGCCAACTACATCAAGGCCCGGCTCGAGCCGCACTATCCGGTGCTCTACACCGGGGCGCACGGCCGGGTCGCCCACGAGCTGATCTTCGACCTGCGCGGGTTCAAGAGCGCCGGCATCGAGGAGATGGACGTGGCGAAGCGGCTGATCGACTACGGCTTCCACGCGCCGACGGTGTCGTTTCCGGTGGCGGGGACGCTGATGGTGGAGCCGACCGAAAGCGAAGACCGCGCCGAGATCGATCGCTTCTGTGAGGCGATGATCCAGATTCGCGCGGAAATCGACGACGTGGTCGCGGGCCGGGCCGACCGGCAGGACAACCTGCTCACCCAGTCGCCGCACACCGCGGCCGCGGTGACGGCGAGCGACTGGCCGCATCCCTACTCGCGCGAAGCCGCGGCGTTTCCCCTGCCGTACGTGCGCGCCCACAAGTTCTGGCCGGCGGTCGGACGGGTGGACAATCCGTACGGCGATCGCAATTTCGTCTGCAGTTGCCCAGCGGTCGAAGAATACGCCTGACGCGCGATGCGGATTCTGAACGCGACGCAGATGCGCGAGGCCGATCGTCAGACGATCGAGGACGTCGGCATCGCCTCGCTGGTCCTGATGGAGAACGCCGGGCGGCAGGTGGTCTCGGCGATCGAGGCTGCTCACGAGGCTCGTCTGTCGGGCCGGGTGGCAATCCTGTGCGGCAAGGGCAATAACGGCGGCGACGGCTTCGTCGTAGCGCGGACGCTGGCGCAGCGCGGCGTCGACGTATCGGTGTTCCTCCTCGCTTCGGTCGCGTCGGTCAAGGGCGACGCGCGCGTCAACCTCGACATCCTCGGCCGCCTCGGCATCGGCGTGATGGAAGTGGACGACGAGCAGCGGTGGGAGCTGTACGCGTCGGAAGTGCAGCGCTGCTCGCTCATCGTCGACGCGATCGTCGGCACCGGGTTGAGCGCGCCGCTCGCGGGGCTGCTCGACACCGTGGTGGCCGACGTCAACGTGATGGGCATCCCGATCGTCTCGGTGGACCTGCCGAGCGGCCTGTCCGCCGATTCACCGCACCTGGTGGGACAGTGCGTCGCGGCGGCGATGACGGTCACGCTGGCCGCGCCGAAGCTCTCGCTCGTGGTGCCTCCGGGCGAGGATCAGGCCGGCGACGTGGTGATCGCCGATATCGGCATCCCCTACGACGTGATCGACGGCCTCGAAGGACGTCAGATCGAGCTGCTGACGCCGGAGCAGGTGCGCCTGCTGGTGCAGCCGCGCCCGGCCGACTCGCACAAGGGCGACTACGGCCGCGTGACCGTGGTGGGCGGTTCGCGCGGCAAGACCGGCGCGGCCCACCTGGCCGGGCTGGGCGCCCTGCGCTCGGGCGCCGGGCTGGTCACGATCGCCACGCCGGCGTCGTGCCAGCCGATCATCGCCGCGCTCGCCGCCGAATACACCACGGAGGCGCTCGCCGAGGGCGCCGACGGACAGGTGGCCGAAGCGGCGGTGGAGGCCGTGCTGGCCCTGCGGCACGACGTGATCGCGTGCGGGCCTGGGCTCGGGCGCGGCGAGGCGGCGCGGCGGTTCGTACGGGCGCTGGTCGATCGGTCGCCGGTGCCGCTCGTGCTCGACGCCGACGCGGTGCTGGCGTTTGCCGACGATCCGGGGCGGCTCGTCGGCCGCGACGAGCGGCACATCGTGATCACGCCGCATCCCGGAGAGATGGCGCGGCTGCTCGGCCGCTCGATCGAGGATGTTCAGAACAACCGCATCGAGATTGCGGGGGAGTTCGCGGTCACGCACCAGATCCACGTCGTCCTCAAGGGGCACCGGACCGTGATCGCGCATCCGTCTGGGCTCATCGGCCTCAACCCGACCGGCAACCCGGGCATGGCGACCGGCGGCACCGGCGATGTGCTCACCGGCATGGTGGCCGCGTGGCTGGCGCAACTGCTCGATGCCGACGCCGCCTGCAGCCTGGCGGTGTTCCTGCACGGCGCCGCGGGCGATCTGGCCGCCGCGCACGAGGGCCGGGTGTCGATGATCGCGGGCGACCTGCTGCACCACATCGGGCCGGCGCTCGAGCAGTTGACCGCCACGCCCGGTGAGGCGGGCGGCAACGACTGAGCGCGTGCCGGCGTCCGTCACGCGCTCGCAGGCCGACACCGAGCAGCTGGCCGAGGCGCTGGCCAGCCGCCTGCGGCCTGGCGACGTGATTCTTCTCTCGGGGCCGCTCGGGGCGGGCAAGACCGCCTTCGTGCGCGGGCTCGCCCGGGGCCTGGGCATCGACGCCGACGAGGTCTCGAGCCCGACCTTCACCTTGCTGCACGAGTACGGCGGCGGACGGCTGCGGCTGTTTCACGCCGATCTCTACCGGCTCGGATCGGGCGGCGCCGAGGATCTCGGTCTCGAAGAAGCCGGCGTCCGCGACGGCGTGCTCGCCATCGAGTGGCCCGATCGGCTCACGCATCCCTTTCCGAACGCGATCGAAGTGACGATCGCGGTGGTGGAGGACACCGCGCGCGACATCCGCATCAGCTTCGATCGGCAGGACGACGACGCGACACCGTCGAGGCATTGACAGAAGCCGGGAGACCGCCGCACGATGCGCCACTAGTGTCGACCGCTGCATGATTGCGCCCCGACCCGCTGACGAAGAGACCCGGCTGGCCGTACTCCGGCAGTATGGCGTGCTCGACACTCCCCCGGAGCAGGCGCTCGACGACCTGACCGCGCTCGCCGCCTACATCTGCGAGACGCCGATCTCCCTGATCACGCTCGTGGACGACACCCGGCAATGGTTCAAGTCTCGATTCGGGTTCGAGCCGAGCGAGACCAGCCGGGATGTCTCGTTCTGCGCCCACCTGCTGCAATCCGTGTCGCCGGTCGTGGTGCCCGACACCACGCGGGATCCACGCTTCGCCGACAACCCGTTCGTGGCTGGCCCGCCGCAAGTCCGCTTCTATGCAGCCGCACCGCTGTGCTCGCCGGAAGGGCAGGTGCTCGGCACCATCTGTGTCGTGGACGTGGTGACGCGTCAGCTCGACGAGGCGCAGATTGGCGCGCTCACGGCCCTCAGCCGCCAGGTGATGACGCAGCTCGAGCTGAAGCGGAACGCGCGCTTCCTGATCGACCGTGACGAGCAGCTGCGGCTGGCCCTCGACGCGGCGCACATGGGCACGTTCCAAGGGGACGTCGTCGCCAACCACCTGGTCTGGTCCCGCCTGCACGAGGAGCTCTGGGGCTACGCGCCAGGGGAATTTCCCGGCACCTACCGCGGCTTTGCCAACCGCGTGCACCCCGACGACCTCCCGCGCGTGAAGGCGGACATCGCGCGCGGCCGCATCGACCGCACACCGTTCGAGAGCGAGTTCCGAGTCGTCTGGCCGGACGGCAGCCTGCATTGGGCGCAGGCGCGCGGCGAGTTCGTGTTCGACGCGGCCGGCCGCGCCGTGCGGATGCGCGGCGTCGTGCTCGACGTCACCGCTCGGAAGGCCGCCGAAGCCTCGATGCGCGAGAACGAGGAGCGATTCAAGGAGGCGCAGCGCCACGCCGGCATCGGCAGCTGGCGCTACCTGCCCGGCGGCAGGCTCATCTGGTCGGACCAGATGTACGAGCTGTTCCCCCTGCCGCGCGGCGTCGCGCCGACCTTCGAAGCGATGGTGTCGGTGATGCACCCGGACGATCTGCGGGACGGGGTGCACGACCGGTTCGAAAAGGCGGTGCGCTCGGGCGCCCGCGAGTACCGGGCCGAGTACCGGGTGGTGTGGCCGGGCCACCGCACCCGGACGCTGTTCTCGCAGGGGACGATCCGGCGCGGCGCAGGTGGCGAGCTGGTCGAAGTGGTCGGCACGGTGCAGGACGTCACCGAGCGCGCCCAGGCCGAGCAGCGGATCCGCAAGCTGAATCGCGTCTACGCGATGCTGAGCGCCATCAACGAGACGATCGTGCGAGAGCACGAGCCCTCCACGGTCCTCGCGGCCGCGTGCCGGATTGCCGTCGAGACCGGAGGCTTCCGCATGGCCTACGTCGGCCTGGTCGAGCCCGACGGCCGTCTGGAGCTGCGCGCGCACGCGGGCGCCGACGAGAGCACGGTGGCGATCGTGCGCGAGCTCATCGCCGGCCGCCCGCCCGCCGGCTGCGCCTTCGCGACCCACGCGCTGGCCACGGGCCGTCACGCCATCTGCAACGACATCGCCGCCGACCCGCTGTCGCTTCCGTGGGCCGCGGAGGCCGCCAGGCGCGGCTATCGATCGCTGGCGGTGATGCCGCTCACCGGCGAGAGCGGCATGCTGGGCACCTTCAGCATCTACGCCGCCGACACCGGGGTGTTCGACGCCGAGGAGATGCGCCTGCTCGACGAGCTCGCCACCGACATCTCGTTTGCGCTCGCGGTGCACGCCCGGGAAGCCGAGCGGCAGAAGGTCGAGCAGCGTTTCCGTGAGGTGGTCGAGAACATCCGCGAAGTGTTCTGGGTCACCGACGGCGCGCGGACCCGGATGCTCTACGTCAGCCCCGCCTACGAAACCATCTGGGGCCGCACGCGCGACAGCCTCTATGCGGCGCCCCGATCGTGGCTCGAGGCCGTGCCGGCCGAGGATCGCGAGCGCATCGCCGAGATAGCCAACACCCGGCTGCCGACCGGTGAGTTCAACGAAACCTTCCGCATCATCCAGCCGGAGGGTGGCGTGCGCTGGATCCGCTCCCGCGCGTTTCCGGTGCGCCTCGACGACGGACGCATCGAGCGCATCGTCGGCTTCGCCACCGACATCACCGAGCAGCACCAGCTCGAGGATCAGTTCCGCCAGTCACAGAAGATGGAGAGCATGGGACGGCTGGCCGGTGGCATCGCCCACGACTTCAACAACCTGCTGACCGTGATCAACGGCACTGCCGACCTCGCGACCCTCAGTCTGGCCGAGGGCGATCCGCTGCGCGCCGACCTGGTGCAGATCCGTCTGGCCGGCGATCGCGCCGCGTCGCTGACGCGCCAGCTGCTGGCGCTCAGCCGTCAGCAGATGCTGAAGCCCACCGTACTCAACCTGTCGGCCGTGGTCATCGGTCTGCTGGAAATGCTGAAGCGGCTGCTGGGCGAGGACATCGAGCTCGATGTCCGGACGGCCGCCGACCTCGGCAGCGTCAAGGCGGACCCGGGGCAGATGGAGCAGGTCCTGCTCAACCTGGCGGTCAACGCCCGCGACGCGATGCCGGACGGCGGCACGCTGACGATCGAGACACGTCCCGCGCTCCTCGACGACGCCTACGTCGCCGAGCACCCCGCCAACCTTGCTGGCCCGCACGTGCTGGTGGCGGTCAGCGACACCGGAACGGGGATGGACGCCGCGACGCGCGAGCGCATCTTCGAGCCCTTTTTCACCACCAAGGAACTGGGCAAGGGGACCGGCCTGGGGTTGTCCACGGTCTACGGCATCGTGCAGCAGAGCGGCGGCACCATCTGGGTGTACAGCGAGCCGGGGATGGGCACCACCTTCAAAATCTATCTGCCGTGCGTGCCCGAGGCCGTGCCGGCGCCGCCCCCGTCGGTTGCGGCGGTGACGGCGACAGGGACCGAGACCATCCTGCTGGCCGAAGACGAACAGGCGCTGCGGCGGCTGACGCGCCGCATCCTCGAGTCGGCCGGATATGCGGTGGTCGAGGCGGCCAATGGCGAGGACGCCCTCAGGGAGCTCGAGGCGCACGCGGGGCGAGTCCACCTGCTGCTGACCGATGTCGTGATGCCGGGGATGAACGGCCGCGAGCTCGCCGGCCGGGTGGCCGCGCTGCGGCCGGACACGAAGGTGCTCTATGCCTCGGGCTACACCGACGACGCGATTCTCCGGCACGGCGTGCTCGACGCCGGCAGCCCGTTCCTCAGCAAGCCGTACACCCCGACCGAGCTGAAGCGGCGGGTGAGGGAAGTGCTGGATGCGAGCTCGTGACCACCGGCGGGGCTGAACCTGGCGGGGCTGAAGCCCCGCCCTACGCACGTGGGGGCCAGCTTTAGCTGGCCCGTCCGGGCCGCCTGAAGGCTGCCCCCATGCGCTCTTACTCCATGCGGTAGTTCGGCGCTTCCTTGGTGATCGTCACGTCGTGCACGTGGCTCTCGCGCACGCCGGCGGGCGTGATACGG
>DATMDI010000161.1:0-2445 GCA_035557875.1 Vicinamibacterales bacterium | reverse complement strand
GTAATCGTGGTCGCCGTCGCAGGTGGTGCATCGCGTCTGCTTCACCTGGTCTTCGATCATTGCGACGACCACGTGATTGGTTACGCGGCGCTCCCGCGGGCAGTAGTCGTCCAGAACGTCACCGAGCCGAGGCCGGCGTTGCTGCATCAATTCCCCCGGATCGAGTCCCTTCAGAGGTGGGATAAGGAAGGGACCGAGGATGGCGGCAGTCTAGCAGAGTCAACTCCCAAGTCCCAAGCGGGCCGCCGCCCACGCGCCGGTGTCCAGGACGGCGGCCTGGACCGCTTCGGGGTTGGTGGATTGGGGCGTTTTCCGGGCCCGCACCGAGGCCAGGGCAGTGGCCGCCTGCGGCGCGTCGGGCCCGAACACCTCGCTCGCGGCGCGCCACTCCTCGAGCGTCAGGTCGCTGAAGTCGCGCCCCTGCGCCAGCAGCGACCGCACCATCTTGCCCACCACTTCATGAGCGCGGCGGAACGGCATCCCATGGGTAGCGAGATAGTCGGCGACGTCGGTGGCCAGGAGCAGGCCCGACGCCGCGCGGCCGGAGCGTTCGGCGTTGACGGTCAGCTTCGACACCACGGCGTGGGCCGCGCGCAGCGAGACCGCAAGCGTGTACTCGGACTCGAACACCGCCTCTTTGTCTTCCTGCAGATCTTTGTTGTACCCGGTGGGCAGCCCCTTCATGGTGACGAGCCAGCCGGTCGATCGGCCGATGGCACGTCCGGTCTTGCCCCGTACGAGCTCGAGCGGGTCCGGGTTCTTCTTCTGCGGCATCATGCTGCTGCCCGTGGCCGAGGCGTCGGCCAGCTCGAAGAACGCGTGCTCCTCGCCGGTGAAGATGATGAGGTCTTCCGCGAGTCGGCTCAAGTGCACCATGCACAACGCCACCGCGTGCAGGAACGCCGACACGAAGTCGCGATCCGACGAGGCGTCGATGCTGTTGGCCACGACCCGCGTAAAGCCAAGCCGCTTGGCCAGCGCGGCTGCATCGACCGCGTAGCTGGTGCCCGCGACGGCTCCGGAGCCGAGCGTGCAGGCGTCGGCCTCGTGCATCGCCGCGGCCAGGCGGTCGTAGTCGCGCCGCAGCGCGGCGGCGTGCGAGAGAAAGAAGTGCGCCACCAGCACCGGCTGCGCCTTGCGCAGGTGCGTGTACGACGGCATCAGCGCCTCACCGGCGTGCGCCGCACGATCGGCGAGCGCAGCCACCACTTCGGCCACCGCCCGCTGCAGCACCGGAATCTTCCGCCGCAGGTAGAGCCGCAGGTCGAGCGACACCTGCTCGTTGCGGGAGCGGCCGGTGTGCAGCCGCCGGCCGGCGTCGCCGATGCGCTCCACGAGCTGACGCTCGACGAAGCTGTGCACGTCTTCGTCGGGGCCGGCCACCCACTCCGGGTTGCGGCGCCCTTCTTCGAGGATGGCGGCCAGCGCGCCCACGATTGCCGCGGCGTCGTCGCGCGACAGGACGCCGGCGGCACCGAGCGCCTCGGCCCAGGCCACACTGCCGGTGACGTCGTCCTCGAAGAGCGCGCGGTCGAAGCCAAACGAGACGCCGAAGTCGAAGGCCGCCGGATCGGGGGCCGACTCGAAGCGGCCGTGCCAGAGCGTCGTCACGAGCACACCATCATCACGATGTGAGTCATCTCTTCCTGTGGGGTCAGTGTCCAGCGGCGATGGTCTCGAACCGCTTGACCAGCGCCTTGGCCCCGCGCGCATCGCGGGTGATCACCAGGATCGTATCGTCGCCGGCCAGCGTCCCGACCACCTCGGGCAGGTGCGCGCCGTCGATGGCGACCCCGAGAATCTGGGCCTGACCGGGCCCGGTACGCAACAGCACCAGCTGCTGCACGCGGTCGGCCCGCGTCAGGTATTCTGACAGGGCTCGCTGGAGCATGGCGGCGGCGCTCTGTTCGTGAGCACCGTGCCCGTTGGCGGACGGCTGCGCCGGCGCCTGGTAGGCCCCGTCGGGGCCGCCCTTCACGAGCTGCAGCTCGCGGATGTCGCGCGAGAGGGTGGCCTGCGTAACGTCGAAGCCGGCCGTGCGCAGCCGGCGGCGCAGCTGCTCCTGGTTGCGCACGGGCTGGTGCTGGACGGCGTCGAGAATGGCGGCCTGACGTTGAGACTTCACGGGCGTGTAACCGCGCCGCGGGTATCGCAGCGAGGCGAACCAGCATACACGAGATCCTTGACTGATTATGCATCGGCCTGTATAAATATTCTTTTCCCTCTAGGGCTCCGGCCGGAATAGGGTTGTCAGTTTGGGCGCCGAGGCGCCCGCCCGGCAAGGCGCGAGGAGCGCGCATACCGGGAGTATGTAAGCGACGAGCAACGCGGCCCGGCGGGATGCATCGGTGGCCAAACTGGCGACCCTATTCCGGCCGGAGCCCTAAGGCCACAAAGAGATGACAGTCGCCGCCTCGCCCGCTTCGAATCCCGCCACCGCCCCGG
>DATMDI010000160.1:0-11371 GCA_035557875.1 Vicinamibacterales bacterium | reverse complement strand
CTGGATGCGGTCGGAGGGATTCAACATCACGGGGAAGGCGCCAGAGGGCACGCCAGTAACGGCGATGGGGCCACTGCTCGAGTCGCTCCTGGCCGAGCGCTTTCAGCTGACGTTTCACCGCGAGAAGCGCGAGCTGCCGGTGTATGCGCTGGTGACGGCCCGGAGCAGCGAGTTGCAGTGGACACCCGACCAGTTGCCGCCCCGCGCGCCGGGGACTCCCGCCGACCAGCCGATCCGGGTCAACGGGGTGGACATCGATCCCAACGGCCCGTCGCTCTTCACCGCGCTCCAGGAACAGCTCGGGGTCAAGCTGGACTCCACGCGCGGGCCGGTGGAGGTGATGGTGATCGACCGGCTCGAGCGCCCCTCCCCGGACTGAGCGACGGTCCGCAGGGCGGGTCTTCAGACCCGCCTGACAGGGCCGGAACTCCAGACGCCCGCCGCCAGGCCGATTCCGGATGGATGGCGGCCCCACAGACCGGCCCGGACGCGCGGCGTACCGCAGCCCACCTGACACTCGCGCTGCTCGGCTACTTCGTCCTCGTTACCGCCGTCATCACTCTCAGCCCCTTCGACTTCTCGCTACGGCGGCTCCGCATCGACCTCCGCCTGGTCCCCTCGGACATCGTCGCCAATATCGCCCTGTTCGTGCCGCTCGGGTTTCTCGGCCGCGGGCTCGTCAGCGGGTCGGGGCGTGGGGGCCGCGTGGTGTGGGTGGCGGCCGCCTGCAGCCTGCTGATCGAAACGGCGCAGATCTTCATTCGCCGCCGCTACGTCTCGCCCATCGACCTGGTGAGCAACAGTTGCGGGGCATGGCTGGGCGTGGTGCTGCGCGACTGGCTCGAACGGTGGGCGCTGTGGCACCCGCGTCTGGTCGGGCGCATCGGCCTCGACGTACCGCTCGTGGGCCTGCTCTACCTGCTCGTGCCGCAGTTGTGGCTGAGCAGCGTCGGCATGATCGAGGACGCGCGACGCAGCATGACCACGTTGCTGCTCGGCGGTGCCGGGAGCCTCGTGCTCGTGGCGCTGCACCGGCACCGGTGGCAGAGCGGCCTGCGCCTCGCGACGCACGTGGTGCCACCGTTGGCGCTGATCTGGTTCATGGTGGGCGCACTGCCGGCGGCCACCGCCTCGCCGCGCGCGTTCGTGGCGCTGGCAGCGCTCGTCGTCGTCCTCACGTGGTGGCTGCTCCGCGGCGGGTCAGCCTCGGACGAGCAGCGTTTCGAAATCACGACGCTGCAGCGGTTCCTGCCGGTATTCGCGCTCTACTTGATCGTCGCGTCGTTATGGCCGCCGTTCCGGTCGCTGACGCCGTGGCACGGGGCCGTAGGCTTCGCGAACCGTCTCAACGGCGCCGGTGTAGTGGACGTGCTGATCCTGCTCGAGCAGATCGGCGGGTTCACGCTGCTGGGGTACGCGCTGGCCGAGTGGCGCGGCCGTCGAGAGCTGTCGCTGGCCGATGACCTGCCGCTGGTCGCCGGCGGCGCGCTGTGCTTTGCCGGGTCGCTCGAACTGGCTCAGGGGTGGCTGACGGGGCCGGGCGCGTCGCTGCTGCGCGGTGTGCTCGCGACGGCCGGCGCCGCCTATGGCGCGGCGGTGTATCACCTGGCGCGCGCCCACGTGCGCGCCTTGCGTGCGTCGGAAGTGGCGGCCGCCACCGAAGCGGCGTAGACCCTGCCCGGGTCTGAAGACCCGGGCCAGTCGCACCAGCGGGTCTAAAGACCCGCAGCCACGTTGTCCCAGGGCGGTCTGAAGGCCGCCCTCTACGTTTGGAGGGGACCGCCGGACATCCGGCGGCGCAGCAGCTCGTAGAGCACCACCGCCGCGGCCGACGCCACGTTCAGCGACCGCTTGCGGCCCAGCATCGGGATCCGAACGTGCGTCTCGATACTGCCGGCCACAGCGCCTGCGACGCCGTCGGTCTCGTGGCCGAACACCAGGCAGAGCGGCCAGGACGGCATCCATTGATACAGATCGATCGCGCCCGGCGAATTCTCCACCGCCGCCACGTGATAGCCCGCCGCCGCGGCTCTGGCGACCGCGGCGGACGTGTCGGCTTCGTACTCCCACGGCACCGAGGTCTCGGCGCCGAGCGCGGTCTTGGCAATGGCATGCCGCTGCCGCGGTCCTTGATCGGGCCGCGGCGTAATGCCGCACAACACCAGCTTCTCCACCGCGCAGCCATCGGCCGTCCGGAAGAACGCGCCGGTGTTGTAGAGACTGCGGACGTTGTCGAGCACGACGACGACTGGCAGCTGCGTCACGGACTACTTGGCGCTGTCGCTGAACCCGCGGCCACGCTACCGACGTAGACGTTGAAGACCCGGACGCCGAGCTCGCGCGCATCCTGGCTGCGAAGCGCGGGCACGTCCGCGGGTACAAACGTGGGCTGCACTGTCAGGTCGAGCGCGACCATCGACCCGGCGGCCAGGCCTCCCGGCAGCGCGACCCTGACGACCTGCCGTGCGCCCGGCGTGATCGCCACCGTCGCCAGCAGCGCCGCCCCGTCACGGACTTCGAGCCGCTGGGGTCCGACCGCCGCCACCGGCTGATCGATCTCGAGCCACAACACGGCGTCTCGCCCTGGATGCCGGAACGACAGATGTCCCTCACCGGCCGACCATCGCCAGTCGCGCAGCGGCTCCTGCGGCGCCCGCTCCGCGCCGTGCCACCCCTCGCCGAACGCGACGAACACGCCGTTCGACGCCGGCCGCACGTCGAACGCCGCCACCGCATACGAGCGATCGCCCTTCTCGGTGCCCGTCAGCCGCACTCGCGGGCCATCGGGCGGTACGTAGAGGCCGGCTTCGACCTGGATGCGGCCCGTCGAGGCCGTGCGCGGCACGAACATCGTGCGTCGATAGGTGGTGGGTCCGGCTCCCCATCTCGACGGTGGCACGGGCGGCCGATGGTCGTCGGTCCATAGCAGCATGCCCGCGTCATCGACCAGGTGGACGAACACCCAGTGATCGTCGGACAGCGCCGCGCCGGGCACGCGGGTCACCCGATAGGAGAACTCGATCGGCGCGCCAGCCTCCACTCCGGGTTGCGCCAGGCTGACGGCGAGCGACGCCAAGGGTTGCTGCGTGTCTTCCGCCGCGGCGCACGCCTGCACGAACAGCACACCGGCCAGGACGACGGTCATCTGCAGCGCGCGATCGACCATGCCATGCATGCTAGCAGCCCCGCGTGCATGGCGGGCTCTCATCGCACGTACTCTGTCGGCTGCGCGTCGCCGCGCAGATAGCGCTCGCGATCGGCGGGACGATACACGCGGACCTGCGGCGCGATCTCGACCAGCGGCGGCCAGTCGAGCCGCGCGAACACACTGCCGGCGAACCGCTGGCGGAAGGTCTCCTCTTCACTGCTGTCGAGCAGGAAGTACGGCTCGAACCCGCGGTCGCGCGTGAACGCCAGCGCTCGATCGAGCCACGCCGGGTCGAGCGCGTCCCAGACGATCGTCCGGCGGCCGCCGTAGTAGCGCACGCTGCCGCTGTAGCGGCTCGTGAGCACGATGGCGTTGCCAGGCAGCCGGCTGGCCACCACGTCGCCCGAACGGGCGAACACCGACTCGAGGCTTCCGAGCTGAAAGACCTGCCGCGCCTCGGCGGCCCGCACGCCGACCACGACCAGGACCGCACTGGCGACGGCCAGCGCCGCTGGCTCCCAGCGCGCGCCGGCGCGACGGGCGGCCGCCGCAAGCGTCCCCAGCATCAGCACGATCAGCACCGGGATGCCCGGCAGAAGAAAACGGACATAGGACCAGTCCTCGAACACGAGGTACGGCAGGTAGGCCGCGAGCGTGACGGCGCAGAACGCCAGGCAGACCCCGGCGAAACCGCGCGGTAGCGCGAACGGCGCCGCCAGGGCCAGCACAACGAGCGGGGTCTGCGACTGCACGAGCCAGGTCAGGTAACGGCTCGCGTTCGGCATGACGTTTTCAGCCGCGAAGATCTCGCCGAGGCCGCCGTAGCCCGACGCGAGCGGCGCCCCATAGAAATGCTGCTGGATCGCGAGGACCGCCGCGCAGGCCACGGCGCAGGCGGCGGCGTACACCGCAGCGTCGCGTCCACGCCCAGACCACGAGCGATCGGGTCGCGCCAACAGATAGACGCCACACACGAAGCCCACCGGCAGAAGGTTGGGACGAATGAGAATCGCGAGTCCGGCGCAGACGCCCGCGAGCAGGGGACCGCGCCGGTCGCCCGAGGTTGCCGCCGCCAGCGCCAGCACCCAGAAGGCGGCGGCCGGCACGTCGCTCATCGGCTGGATCACCTGATACAGGACGATCGGGCTGGCCGCGGTCACGACCGCCGCCGCGAGTCCCACGCCGGTGCTCAACCGGCGGCCCAGCAGATAGGCGCCCGCGACGAGCGCCGCGCCGCACAACGGAATCACGAGAAACATCCCCGTCGGGCCGCCGACCGCCAGGAAGAGCGCCATCAGAATGGACAGACCCGAAGCGCAGATCGGAATGATCGCGCCAGGAATCGTCGGAGATGGCCGATGGCCGGCCGGCGCGAACGTCAGCGGCGCGTCGGGCCACGGAGCGGCAAGCGCGAGCGGCTCGGGGACGAGCAGGCGGCCACTCGCCCACCGTTCGGCCTGGTGCACGTAGCAGTACGAGTCGGATCCGCCGGCCACGAAGCTGCCAAAGCGCGCCGCGATGACGAGAACGGCGGCGCACACCGCCGCCAGGGCCAGGCCGGGAATCAGCCGGCGCATGCCGTGCTCACGGCGCGGATCGGAACCGCTCGGTGACGAGGACGTTGAGGGCGCGGACGCCGTCGCGCCAGCCGATCTTCTTCCCCTGCTGGCGGGTCCGGGCCTCGAACCGCACCGGCAGCTCGGTGACGTGATGGCCGGCGCGCAGCAGCCGCGCGGTGATCTGGGGCTCGATGTCGAAGCGGTTGGCTTCGAGCCGCAGCGAGCGCGCGACGTCGGCCCGCATGATCTTGTAACAGGTCTCCATGTCGGTGAGCGACGCCCCGTAGAGCAGGTTGGTGACGCCGGTGAGCAGCCGGTTGGCCGCCATCGAGAGCCACGGCCCGCTCGCCGCGCCGTCGAGGAAACGCGACCCGTAGACGACACGTGTCGTTCCGGCCACGATCGGCTGTACCAGCGCGCCGAGCTGCGCTGGATCGAGCTCGAGATCGGCGTCCTGAATGGCGACGATCGTGCCGCGTGCGCGATCCAGCCCCTTGCGCAGCGCATTGCCCTTGCCGCCGTTGCGCTCCGAGCGGATGACGATCACCGGAAGCCCGTCGCTCACCGCCCCGGCCAGCGCGGCGGCGGTGCCATCCGTCGAGCCGTCGTCCACCACCAGGATCTCGCGCGGCAGCGGCAGATCGATCGACACGAGCCGATCGAGCACGCTCCGCACCGTCCGGGCCTCGTTGTACACGGGAACGATGATCGACAGCAGTTCAGGGGACTCGGGCGGGTGCGCCGCCGCCTCAGGCGTGGGGCTCAAGCAGTGGGATTATGGTCGCGTTTGACAGGTTGTCAAAGCAGGATCGGGCGCGGTTCGTGCAAGCACACCAGCATCACTGCTCTGGCGGTGACTCAGCGGCGCAGATTACCGGTTCTCGGTAGCGAAGGAGGCTCGTCATGCACAGGACACTCCCGGCGTGCGGTCTCGTGGGCCTTATGCTCCTCACGCTCGGTTCCAGCATGGTGAGAGCCCAAGGGGCCATCGCCGCAACAGATTTTGCGCGGCTGGTTGGCACGTGGGACCTCGACACATCCGGCGATCCATCGCTGCCAGCTGAGCGGCGCATCATCACCGTCTCACCGGAGTCGTTGCATGTGGAGATCGTGCGCGCGGAAGACGCTCGACCTCCGCGCCTGACCTATCGATTCGATGGCCAGGCCGCGGTTGCGGAGTTCGGGTCCGGGAAGGCCACCGCCCGCCTGGTGCGTGAGCGCGTGGCCGTTGTCACGGAAACCGTCTACGAGATCAACGCCTCACCGCTCACGATACGCGAAATCCTCAGCGTCAACGCCGACGGCACGGAACTGACGGTGAATAGAACGCTGCGCGTGGAGCATGGTTACGAGGGGCCGCTCTCCGCGGGGGCGTCGAAGTCTCCGAACGTGTCGAACTCGGTGGTCGTGTTCGTGAAGCGGCAATGAAAAGTGCGCCTTCGAACCCAGTTTGCCGCGCTTTCGCGGCGCCGTGATGGTGCAGCCATCGACTGCGGCTTCAGTGGGTCATGGCCCATACCGCCACGTTCACGCCCAGCGCGTAGCCCTTCCCCGAAAAGGTCCGGAAGTAGTCCTGGCTGTCACCTTCCCGCTCCCAGCTGTCTGAAACGTCCGAATTCATGCTGACGAGCACAACCAGCCTGTCGTGGTCGTCGAACACACCGTAGTAGTGGACGGTTGAAGGCCCGATTTCAGAATCCTGGCCGGTACGTTGCCACGAGCCGAGCGACGGGATCTGGGGGAGCGGGTCGACACGGTACATGACCGAGAACATCGGGTGATCCACCGGCAGGTCGACGATCGCTGCGCCGGGCAGGATTCGCATGAGATTCGGACGGATGTAATTGAAGTCCGGATCCCAGTTGTCGTCGATCCAGAGAAAGCCGCCCTTCAGCAGGTAGTCGTGCATGCGAACGGCCTCTTCGGGCGTGAAGTCATAGTTGGCCGCATTCTGCATGCGCAGGTATGGACACTGGAACAGATCGGGATCCATGGCGGTGACGTTCGCGAAGCCGGGAGAGTCATCATTCCACCGGCTGATTGTCGTCTTGGTCAGCTCAGAGAGACGCACCATGAAGTTGTAGTCCGCTTGTGGATAGTCGTCGCCCCAGCCGGATTTTCTCGCCCTGCGGATGTTCTCGTACCGCAGGCGGCAGTAGGTGAAGCCGAGCGGCTTGTCCGGGAGTCCGTGGTTGACCGGTATCTGGAGGTTGCGTCCATTGGTCAGGATGTTGGGCCGTTGCGCCGCGCCGCTCATCACGGCCAGTCCCGGCGCCAGCGCAAAGGCCAGTGCGAACCGCATCCATCGAGGCGATGTCCGTGTCCGCCGCATCCGAGGATCGTACAACAGCCACTCCCCACTACCGGTTGCGCGCCGACATTGAGGTCGCAGCGCCTGTCGGGGGCACGCCATCGATCTCCTTCGCCGAAGCGCGCTGTTACGATGCCTTTGCGGCAGAGTCCGCTGGCGCTTACTGGCTCGGTGCCGCTGAGTAAGCCGTTCCTGCCGGGCACCCTGCGCGATCGCGTCGCCTACGTCCTGGCGCAGCCGTCGGGCATCCGCATCCGATCGTGAACCTTTAGCCTGCCGCAGGCCGACCTTTGTGCGTCGAAGGCCGCGAGGCGAAGGGATTCGCCGGCAATGTACGCGGCCCGTCCCAGCGCAATCCTTGCATTCGAGGTTCGCTCGTCAGACAAGGAGGCCATCATGCGTTCGTCGATCCGAGCTCTGGTCGTCGCCGTCGCGCTTCTCCTGCCTGGCGTCGCGCTGGCCGGCGGGTTCGAAATCACGCTCCAGGAACCGTTGTCACTCTCGTTCGGCCCGGCGGGCGCGGACTTCGGAGGCGACAGCTTCAACAACATTTTCATCGACGGGGTGTTTCAGGAGACACCCTGGCTTTCCTCGTTCTACGGTGACGCAACGTTCGTGACGGGGCCGATGCTCTCGCTGACGGTCAACGATTCCGATCCTGACAGGGGCACGAGCGACTACGTGTTCGGTCCCGGAACGTTCACGCTCACGGCCCACTGGACCGACCAATTCGGGAACGTGCAGGAAGGTCGTTACGTCGCGCCTCTTCTCGAGCTGCGAATCAACATCCGGTGCGAACAGGAGCTGTCGGCCCAAGACTGCGGCGACTCCGGCGGGATAAACGGCTCCTTAGGCGACGCATCGGCGTCCTTCGGCGCAGGCCAGTTCGATCACGCGCTCGCACAGATTCTCGGCCTCGGCCTTTCTGGAGGAGCCTTTTCCCTTGACTGGCCCCTCGACGGCATCGAGGGGAGCCCGTCGGACTCGTTTCGCGCGGCGGGTTCGAATAGCGCAACCCTCGACATCGCGATTCCTGTCGAGGTTCCGGAACCCTCCATCCTTTCGCTGCTCATGCTCTCGCCGATCCTCGGCCTGCGATTCCGGCGCTGACGCGGGAGTCCGCTACAGCCTGGTGGAGAATAGTCGGTATTAGCGCGGGCGACGGTTGACTGAATGGCCGTTATGCGACCTCGACCGGTCGTCCGGACTCCCCCTTTCACTCCCTTCGGACAGACAGACGCGCGCGCCTGGTTGACAGCCTCGCCGCCCTGAGTGCCATCGGGGCCGGGATCAACGCCGCCTACGACAACGTCCTCGCCGGTTCGGCGACGCTGGCTGGCCTCGGCATCGCGCCCGCGGGCATCGCCACCTCGTCGTTCCGCATCACGTGGCTGGTGCCGGACGAACGGGTGAAGGAGGCCGTGCGCGCCCTGCACGAGCGCTACATCGAACAGCAGCGGCCGCTCGTGCCGTGAGGCTTTCCGACGTTCCAGCTTCTCCCCCACCGGATGGCCGACGAAGCATGACAACATCCGCTGGAACCTGGAACCGTAGCGTTGCTGCCCTATGACCTCCTCAGCCTCGTCGTCGCGCTGGTCGCGCTGATTCTCATCGCGGCCGCCTGGCTCGTCCACTCCTCGCGCGCCCGCGCGGCGATTGCGCTCGTCGTGCTTGCGGGCGGGCTGCTGCGGCTCGATGCCGGCTGGCAGCGGCCGCTACATCTCTGGGACGAGCAGTTCCACGCGCTCGTCGCCAAAAACCTGATGGCCGACCCGCTGACGCCGACGCTCTACCGCCGGCCGGCAATCGATTACGACTTCGCCGACTGGACGAAGAACCACATCTGGCTGCACAAGCCGCCGCTGGCGCTGTGGGCGATGGCGGCCAGCATGCGGGCGTTCGGCGTCGACGCCGTCGCGATGCGGCTGCCGTCCATCACGCTGGCGACCGCAGCGATCCTGCTGACCTGGCTGATTGGCACCATGCTGTTCGATCGCCGCGTCGCGCTGCTCGCCGCGTCGTTCCACGCCGTGAACGCCTTCGTGATCGCGCTCGCCGCCGGCCGGCGCGTGGCTGACCACGTCGACACCGCGCTCATCGTCCTGTTCGAGCTGGCGGTATGGCTGGCCGTGCGCAGCACGCCCTCGATCGGCACCGCCGTCGCTGCCGGTGCGGCGGTCGGCCTTGCCGTGCTGGCGAAGTCGTTTCCCGGACTGCTCGTGCTGCCGGTGATCCTCCTGGTGTTCGCGCGCGACCTGTCGTGGCCGCGCGCGCTCGCGCGCACCGCACTTGCCGGAGCCGTCGCCGTCGGCATCGCCCTGCCGTGGACGATCTACACCTGGCTCCGGTGGCCGACGGAGACCGAGTGGGAGACGGTGTATACGATGCTGCACGTGTCGCAGCTCCTGGAAGCCGCCCCCGGTGGGCCGCTGGTCTACGTACAGGACCTTCCGCGTTTCTTCGGCGAGCTCACGGCCGTCTCGCTGGTACTGAGCGCAGTCTGGCTGTACCGGCGCCCAGCCTTTTTGCCGCTGGCGATTCCACTCGTCTGGTTCGCCGTGCCGTACGCGTTCTTCTCGTCGGTGGCCACCCGCATGCCTGCCTTCGTGATGGTCAGCGCGCCGCCCATCTTTCTGCTGCACGCCAACGCCTGGTGGACGCTGCGCGGACGCGTCGCGGGGCTTTCGGGCGCGACACGCGCCGCGCTCTGGGTGCTCCTGGTGCTGATGGCCGCCGCCCCGGTGCGTTACCTGTTCGAGCCCACCGGTGTCCTCGAACGCCGCAACCGCGATTCGCCCGCCGTCAACCGCGCCCGCGGCCTGCAGGCCCGCCTCGGCGGCGACGACGCCGTGATCTTCAACATGCCGGGCGCCATCGAGGCGATGTTCTATTCCCCTTTCACCATCTACGAATCGTTGCCGAGCGAGGACCAGGCCCGCCGGATTGCCGCCGCGGGCCGGCGCGTCGTCATCTACCTGCCTGACGGCGTCGGTCCGAAGATGCCGGCCGATTGGCCGGTGAGTTACTTGACGCCGTAGTCGACAGTCGGCGGTGGGAGCATCGCCTGAAAGCGGTGGACCGGACTCGAACCCGCGGCCCCGAAACGGGCCGTGGTAGCATCGGCGCCTTCGGCCACGTCAGAGGAGCGCCCCATGACCAGCAGCCGCGTGCTGACTCTCGCAGCCGCCGTCGCCTTCGTCGCCGCTCTAAGCTCGCTCTCCTTCTTTACGCGCTCGTACGCGCAGCAGCCGGCTGCGGACGTCGCGATCGATGCCGACGACATCGGCGGCGTCGTGACCGGACCGAAGGGGCCGGAAGCGGGCGTGTGGGTGATTGCTGAAACCCGCGACTTGCCGGTGCGCTATATCAAGAGCGTCGTCACCGACGACCGCGGCCGGTTCGTCGTGCCGGATCTCCCGGCGGCGAGCTATCAGGTGTGGGCACGCGGCTACGGTCTGGTAGACAGCGTCAAGGCCACCGCCAAGCCCGGCCAGCGCCTCTCGATCACGGCCCTGCTGGCCCCCGACGAGGCGATCGCCGCCCGCTACTATCCGGCCATCTACTGGTACTCGATGCTCAAGATTCCCGCCGCCGATCAGTTCGGCGGCACGAGCAGCATCCCGGCACGCCTGACGCAGACGCAATGGATTGCGGCGATGAAGAACACCGGGTGCATCGGCTGCCATCAGCTCGGACAGGCCTCCACGCGCACCATCCCGCCGGCGCTCGGCACGTTCGCCACCGGCGCCGACGCCTGGAAGCGGCGCGTGCAGTCGGGTCAATCCGGCGCGATGATGTTCGGGCAGCTGAACGGACTGGGCGAGATGTCATTCGCCAACTACGGCGACTGGACCGATCGCATCGCCAAGGGCGAGCTGCCGTTCGCCAAGCCGCAGCGGCCGCAAGGCGTGGAGCGCAACATCGTCGTCACGCTGCGCGACTGGATGAACGACAAGCAGTACCTGCACGACCTCATTGCCAGCGATCGCCGCTTCCCGACGGTGAATGCCCACGGTCCGCTGTACGGCTCCCCGGAGTACAGCTCCGACGACATCCCGATCCTCGATCCGGTGAAGAACGTCGCCACCGTCTTCAGGGCGCCGGTGCGCGATCCGCACATGCCGCTCAACCTCGGCCCCGGCCATGCCGCGGCGCTCGACGTCGCCGAGCCGTCACCCTACTGGGCCAGCGAGCGCATCTGGGAGACGCGCGTCAACAACCACAACTCGATGTTCGGGCGCGACGGGCGGCTGTGGCTGGCTGCCTCGGTGCGCGGCGCCGACAACCCGGCGTTCTGCAAGGCGGGATCGGATCATCCGTCGGCCAAAGCATTCCCGATGGATCGCGCCATCC
>DATMDI010000159.1:0-8680 GCA_035557875.1 Vicinamibacterales bacterium | reverse complement strand
GAGCACCGACCCCGCCATCCAGGCGCAGGCCAAGGGATTGCGGTTCTACAAGGCGGCCGAGCCCGGCCCGGGTAACTCGGTGCTTTACGTGTTTCTCGTCGATCCCGCGGTGCCCGGCGAGGACTACGGCCTCGGCCGCGTCCTCTCGCAGGGGTCCACCGACGCCGCGGCGCTGCAGGAAACCTGGAAGCTCTATACCAGCTCGGTGACCGGCGGTGGCAGCCTGCTGAACCTGACACTGGTGCCCGAAGCGCCGCCGGAGCCGGTCACGGAACCAGCCGTGGGAGACAAACCCGCGGGGGCGGTGGGGCCTGCGTCCGAGACCGCGAAGCCGGGCCAGAAGCCCGCGCCGCCGACACAGAAGCCCTGACCTACCTGACCTAGAACCCCAGGTTCACTCCCGCGTAGAACCGGTGCACTGTCGGGTAGAGCGGTTCCCCGCGCAGCCGGAAGACGCGGTAGTCGAACCGCGCGCGCAGCGGACCGGCGATCCGCATCTTGACCCCGCCGCCGATGTTGGCACCGATGTGGGTTTCGCTGACGTCGTCCAGCGTTTCACGGTAGCCGCCGGCGCCCGACGTGAAGTACGGCTGGAAGCCCGCGATCGCGAGCGGCGTCTGCAGCAGGATGTTGCCCATGCCGGTTCTCAGCGATGGCGCGCCGTCTGCCAGGTCCTCGCGGGTGTCCGAATACTCGAACTCGAAGCCGAGGACGACGAGACCGCCGCCGAAGGCGAAGCCGCGGGCCATGCGAGCCCCCGGCGTCGTGGCGCTGCCGATGAAGAGCGTCGCGTCGGCGCGTGCCTGCGAGGCACAGGCGACCAGGAAGCCGAGGGTCAGGGCGAGAGAGCGGACAGCGTGCATACCCGATGATACGATCGGCCGCAGCATGGACTTTCGCCTCACGGACGAGCAGGAGCTGCTGAGGCGCAGCGTGCGCGAGTTCGCCGAAGCCGAACTCCGTCCCCACGTGCGCGAATGGGACGAGGCGCAGCACTTTCCGCGCGACGTCCTCGCCAAGTGCGCCAGCCTCGGCCTGATGGGAATCCAGTTTCCCGAAACCTACGGCGGCGCGGCGATGTCGTCGGTGGACTATTGCATCTGCATCGAGGAGCTGGCGCGTGTCGATCCGGCGGTCTGCCTCTCGATTGCCGCGCACAACGGCCTCGGGGCCGCGCATATCTTCCTGTTCGGATCCGAGGAGCAGAAGCAGCGCTACCTGGTGCCGCTCGCGCGTGGCGAGCAGTTGGCGGCGTGGGGCCTGACCGAGGCCTCGTCAGGCAGCGACGCGGCGTCGATGCGCACCGTCGCCGTCCGGGACGGCGCCCACTGGATCATCGACGGGACCAAGCAGTTCATCACCCACGGCCGTGACGGCGACCTGATCGTCGCCATGGCGGTGACGGCGCGCGGCAAGGGATCGCGGGGCATCTCGGCGTTCGTCGTCGAGCGCGGCACGCCCGGTTTCCGCGCCGGCAAGAAGGAGGACAAGCTCGGCATGCGTGCCAGCGAGACGAGCGAGGTCATCTTCGAGGGCTGCCGGGTGCCCGAATCGCAGATGGTCGGGGTCGAAGGGCAGGGGTTCGTCAACGCCCTGCAGGTGCTCGACGCCGGCCGCATCGGCATCGCGGCGCTCGCGGTGGGGCTGGCGCAGGGCGCCTACGAGGCGGCGCGGCACTACGCGTTCGTGCGCTCGCAGTTCGGGCAGAAGATCGGCACCTTTCAGAGCATCCGCGCCCGCCTGGTCGACACGGTCGCGCGCATCGAGGCGGCGCGGCTGCTGACCTACCGTGCCGCCGCGCTGAAAGACGCCGGGGCGCGCACGACCCTCGAGGCGGCGATGGCCAAGCTCTATTCGAGCGAGATCGCGGTGCGCGCCGCCGAGGACGGCGTGCAGATCCACGGCGGCTACGGCTTCGTGAAGGACTATCCCGCCGAGAAGTTCTTCCGGGACGTCAAGCTCACCACCATCGGTGAGGGGACCAGCGAGATTCAGCGCCTTGTCATCGCCCGGCACCTCATGGCGGGTGACCGCGACGCCGGTGGCCGCGCCGCCTGACGCACTCGCGGGACGCGTGCTCGAGGGCGACGTGCGCGCGGTGGCGCGGGCGATCTCGCGTGTCGAGGACGGCGAGGCCGATGGCGCCGGTGCCGCGCTGATCGGCGGCATCTTTGCCCATACAGGCCGCGCGTTCCTGGTCGGGATCACCGGCGTTCCCGGCGGCGGCAAGAGCACCCTCGTCGATCAGCTGATCTCGACCATCCGGGGCACCGGGCTCACGGTCGGCGTGCTGGCCGTCGATCCGACGAGCCCGTTCAGCGGCGGTGCCGTGCTCGGCGACCGGGTTCGGATGGCGCGCCACTCGGCCGATCGCGGCGTGTTCGTGCGCAGTATGGCCACCCGCGGCCACCTGGGCGGGCTGGCGCGGACGACCGGCGACGCGGCGCTCGTGCTCGACGCGGCCGGCTTCGACGTGGTGCTGATCGAAACCGTCGGGGTGGGGCAGGACGAAGTGGACGTGGCCCGGACCGCCGACGCGACGGTGGTCGTGCTGGTGCCGGGCACCGGCGACGACGTGCAGGCGATGAAGGCCGGGATCATGGAAATCGCCGACGTGTTCGTCGCCAACAAGGAAGACCGCGAGGGCATCGAGCGTCTCGTGCAGTCGATCGAGGCCGCGCTGTCGCTGCAGCCGGCGCCTCCGGGCACGTGGGTTCCACCGGTGCTCAGGACCGAAGCCACCACCGGCCGCGGCGTCGACGCGCTCTGGACCGCGCTGCAGCAATTCCGCGCGCGCGCCGGAACCGCCGGCACGGAGCGCCGCCGCTTGCGCTACCGCGAGCGGGTGCGGCAGCTGGTGGGCGACGTGCTGCTGGCACGGCTCGAACGGGCGCTGCCGCGCGATCTGTTCGAGCAGGCCGTCGAGGACGTCGCGGGCCGCCGGGTCGATCCCTACACGGCAGCCCACGCCCTGGTCGCCCGCGCGGCCGCGGCCACGCCGGGCGCCGCATGAAGGCGGTGCTCGACCACGTCGGCATCGCAGTGGAGCGCCTCGACGAGGCGCTGGCCTTCTACCGCGACGCGCTGGGCCTCGAGGTCGAGCGGCCCGAGGACGTGATCACCCAGCGGGTCCGGGCGCACCTGCTCGACACCGGCGGCGCGGCGCTCGAACTCCTCGAAGCCACGGCCGCCGATTCGCCGATTGCCGGCTTTCTGACCCGGCGGGGACCGGGGCTGCACCACATCACGCTGCGCGTGGACGACCTGCGCGCGGCGCTGGCGCAACTGACGGCGCGCAACGTCCGGTTGATCGACCGCGAGCCTCGTCCCGGCGCACACGGATCGCTCGTCGCGTTCATTCACCCGTCGGCGGCGCACGGCGTCCTCGTGGAGCTGAAGCAGGCGCCGGCGCCGGCGGTACGTCTGAGCGTGGCCTCGCTGACGCTCGGCAATCTGCGGCTGACGGCGCTGCACGACGGCCCGTTCCGCCTCGACGGCGGCGCGATGTTCGGCGTCGTGCCCAGGCCGCTGTGGGAGCGTCTGGCCCCGGCCGACGATCGCCACCGCATTCAGCTGGCGATGCGGCCGCTGCTCGTGGAAGCCGACTGGGGCCGCATGCTGGTGGACTGCGGCGTCGGCGACAAGATGCCGGAAAAGGCGCGCGACATCTACGCCCTCGATCGCACCCGGCACCTGGACCACGCCCTGGCCGAGCGCGGGCTCGAGGCGGCCGCCATCGACACGGTCCTGGCGACGCACCTGCATTTCGATCACTTCGGCGGCGCCACGACGTCAAGTGCCCGCGGACTCGTGCCGCGCTTCCCCCGGGCGCGCTACGTGATTCGCGACGCCGAGTGGGAGGACGCAACGCATCCCCACGAGCGCAACCGGGCCAGCTACCTCCAGGACGACTTCGTGCCTTTGCGCACAGCGAACGTCGTGGACTTCTTCACGGGGGACGTGACCGTGAAGCCCGGCGTGCGGGTGGAGCGGACCGGCGGCCACACCGGCCAGCACCAGATCGTCTACCTCGAGTCCGGCGGCCGTACCGCGGTGTTCGTGGCCGACCTGATTCCCACAACGGCTCACCTGCAGGATCCCTGGGTCATGGGCTACGACCTCTTTCCGATGGAAACGCTCGCGTTCAAGAAGCGCTTCATCCGGGAAGCCATCGACCGTGAATATCTCGTGTTCTTCGAGCACGATCCGCTGGTGGCGGCCGGTTACATCCGCGAGCGCGACGGGAAGCGGTCCGTCGAGCAAGTGCTGTAGACTAGCCAAGGGCCTACCACGCTGAAGAATGCCCCTGCCCCTTGGCTAGCCTACGCTGTCTTTTTCGCGCGCTTCGCGCGCGCCGACCGTTATGCGGATTGGCATCCGAATGCCAGACGCACCTTCGAGGCCGCATAACGGTCTAACAGAAGCTGGTATGGAAAACGTTCGCATTGGCATCATCGGCGGGAGTGGTCTGTACGACATGGCCGAGGTCGCGGATCGCAGCGAGGTCACGCTGACGACCCCGTTCGGCGACCCGTCCGGCCCTTACCTGCTCGGCACGCTGCGGGGGAAGCGCGTGGCCTTTCTCGCGCGCCACGGCGCCGGCCACCGGCTGCTCCCTTCCGAACTCAATTTCCGCGCCAACATCTTCGGGATGAAGCAGCTCGGCGTGGAGTTCATCCTCTCGGCGAGCGCGGTGGGCAGCCTCAAGGAGGAACTGCGCCCGCTCGACATCGTCATCCCCGATCAGTTCATCGATCGCACCCGTGGCCGCATCAGCACCTTCTTCGGCAAGGGTCTGGCCGCCCACGTGGGCTTCGCGCATCCGTTCTGCGCCCGGCTCAGCGCGCTCGCGCACGCGAGCGGCCACGCGGCGGGCGCGACGGTGCACAAGGGCGGCACCTACGTCTGCATGGAGGGGCCGCAGTTCTCGACCCTTGCCGAGTCGCGGCTCTACCGGTCGTGGGGCGCCGACATCATCGGCATGACCAACCTGCAGGAAGCCAAGCTGGCCCGCGAAGCCGAGATCTGCTACACGACGATCGCGCTCGTCACCGACTACGACTGCTGGCATCCGGACCACGACTCGGTGACGGTGGACCTGATCGTCGCCAACCTGACGCAGAACGCCAAGACGGCGCAGGCGATCATCGCCAACGCCGTCGGCGCGCTGCCGTTCGAGCGCACGTGCGAGTGCGCCAGCGCGCTCAAGTTCGCGCTCATCACCCGCCCCGACGCGATCCCGGCCCAGACCAGGGCCGAGCTCGCGCCGATCGTCGGGCGCTATCTGACCACGTAGCGCCGTTCGCTACTTTTTCGAGGACCACTGAATGAGCACTCCGCAATTCGATGTCACCGCCATCGGCAACGCCATCGTCGACGTGATCGCGCAGGCCGAGGACGGCTTTCTGGACAAGCACAAGCTGCCGAAGGGCGCGATGAACCTGATCGACGCCGAAACCGCCGAGCGCCTGTATGGGGACATGGGCCCCGGCAAGGAAGCCTCGGGCGGGTCGGCGGGCAACACGATTGCGGGCGTCGCGGCGCTGGGTGGACGGACCGCGTATATCGGCAAGGTCGCGAAGGACCAGCTCGGCGACGTCTTCACCCACGACATGCGCGCGGTCGGGGTGGCCTACGACACGCCGCCGCTCGTCGGCGGGCTGCCCACGGCGCGATCGCTCATCCTCGTCACGCCCGACGCGCAGCGGACCATGCAGACGTTCCTCGGCGCCACGACGCAGCTCGGGCCCGAGGACGTGAACATGCAGTACATCACCGGGTCCAAGGTGCTCTATCTCGAGGGCTACCTCTGGGACCAGCCGCGGGCCAAGGAAGCGATGCGCAACGCGGCCGTCGCCGCCCAGAAGGCCGGCGTCAAGGTCTCCTTCACGCTGTCCGACTCGTTCTGCGTGGCGCGCTACCGCGCCGAGTTCCTCGAACTGGTGGAGAAGCACGTGGATATCCTGTTCGCCAACGAACACGAGATCCTGTCGCTGTACGAGGTCGAGAACTTCGACGATGCGCTGCAGAAGGTGCGGGGGCACTGCGAGATCGCGGCGCTCACGCGCAGTGAAAAGGGCTCGGTCGTGCTCAAGGGCGACGAGGTCCACGTCATCGACGCCGTTCCTGGTGTGAAGGTCGTGGATACGACCGGTGCCGGCGACGCCTACGCGGCCGGGTTCCTCTACGGCTACACGCAGGGTCTGGATCTCGCCACCTGCGGCCGCCTCGGCGGCGCCATGGCCGCGCAGGTGATCAGCCAGTACGGGCCGCGCGCCGACGTGAAGGACGTGAAGGCGGTCGCCGCGAAGATCCTGGGCTGATAGACCGCCTCTAGCCTTTGGCCTTTAGCCTCTGGGGAAAAGCTCTTGCCAAAGGCAAGAGGCTAGAGGCTTCATGCCCGGGCGGCTTGCCGCCCGGGCTCCAGATTGGGCAGGAAGTACGTGAGCAGCCCGATCGCCGGCAGGAACGCGCACACCTTGTAGACCACGTCGATGCTGGTGGCGTCGGCGAGCAGGCCGAGCAGCGCTGCACCCACGGCGCCGGCGCCGAAGGCGAACCCGAAGAACAGCCCCGAAATCGTCCCCACCCGCCCGGGTACGAGCTCCTGCGCGAACACGACGATCGCCGAGAAGGCCGAGGCCAGGATGAGGCCGATCACCACGGTCAGCATCTCGGTCCAGAACAGGTTGGCGTAGGGCAGCAGCAGCGTGAACGGCAGCACGCCCAGGATCGACACCCAGATCACGTACTTGCGCCCGATGCGATCGCCGACCGGACCGCCGATGAAGGTGCCGGCGGCGACGGCGCCCAGCAGCACGAACAGGTGCAGCTGCGCACTCTGCACCGAGATCCCGAACTTGTGAATCAGGTAGAACGTGTAGAAGCTGGTCAGGCTGGCCAGGTACACGTTCTTCGAGAACACCAGCGCCACCAGGATCGCCAGCGATCGCAGGACTCGGCCTTCGGGCCAGCCGGCCGCCGGGGCGCGGCGCGGACGCGCCGCCTGCTCGACGAGACGGGCCTTGTACCACGAGCCGACGCGCGCCAGGATCGTCATGCCGACGAGCGCGGTCAGCGCAAACCAGGCGATGCTCCGCTGGCCGTTGGGCAGCACGATGAAGGCGGCGAGCAGCGGGCCCATCGCCGATCCGGCGTTGCCCCCCACCTGGAACAGCGACTGCGCGAACCCGTGCCGGCCGCCTGAGGCCAGCCGCGCCACCCGCGACGACTCGGGGTGAAAGATCGACGAACCGATGCCGACGCAGGCCACCGCGAGGAGGATGAGCGTGAACGAGGGGGCGAACGAAAGCAGGATCAGCCCGATCAGCGTGAACGCCATGCCGGTGGCGAGCGAGTAGGGCTTGGGCGCGCGATCGGTGAAGTAGCCGATGACCGGCTGCAGCATCGAGGCGGTGGCCTGGTTGGCAAAGGTGATGAGGCCGATCTGGCCGAAATCGAGCGCGTACGAGTCCTTGAGAATCGGATAGACGGCCGGGATCACCGACTGCATCAGATCGTTCAGGAGGTGGCAGAGGCTGATCGCGCCAAGGATCCCGAGCGCGGTTTCACGAACGGCGGGCCTGGGAGCGGCGGCGGTGTCGGCGAGGGCAGTCGGAGTGGCCACGAGCGGAGTCCAGCAGCGCGCGACAGGCGGCCGCTCGAACCAGTGTACGCGGCGGGCGGCTTGCTGCCAACCCAGGGGCTGCACTTCAATAGCGCATGAACGCGCGGCGGCTCGTCGCGGCAGTGGCCGCTGGCTCGGTGAGCTGGTTCGTGCTGGTCGTCCTGTCGCCGCGCCTGTCGCCGGTGCTCGCGGCCGCGGTCTATGCCGTCGGCGCACTGATCTGCCATCAACGGCCCGAGCGATCGTTCCACTGGGACGGAGCCCAGCTCGCCGTGTGCGCGCGCTGCACCGGGATCTATCTCGGCGCCTGTGTGACGGCCGTCCTGGCCTTCGTGCCGCCGCGACGTTATGCGCGGCAGGTCGTCGAACCGCGGCGGCTGCGCCGAGGGCTCGCCGCCGCCGCCGTCCCCACTGCGGTGACGGTGCTCGCGGAATGGGCGGGTTGGTGGCAGCCGTCGGCGAACGTGCGTGCGGCCACCGGCGTCCTGCTGGGCGCGGCAGCGGGGCTCGTCGTGGCAGCTGCGCTACACTACGGCGAATGCCTGCCGCGAGCGGCCGCCGGTCCGAGCCCGCCCCATACCCCTATCTAGTCGTCGCCGCCGCGTGGGCCGTGCCCGGCGCCGGACACTTGTGGCTCGGCCGCTATCAGAAGGGGCTGGCGCTGCTCGTCGTGCTGCCGCTCATGTTCGCGTTCGGGCTGTGGATTCAGGGCCGCATCTTTCCGTTTCAGTTCGACGAACTGCTCGTCGGTCTCGCGGCCATCGCCGACGTCGGCATCGGCTTGCCCTACTTCGTCGCCAAGATCGCCGGTCTCGGCGCCGGACAGGTCATCGCGATCACCTACGAGTACGGGAACACCTACGTGATCGTCGCGGGTCTCCTCAACATGCTCGCCGCGCTCGACGCTTTCGACATCGCCATGGGAAGGAAATAGAGACGCACGTGATGGACACGACCAGTCATCTCGGCCTGCTCGTGCTCTTCTCCGCGTTCGTGTCGATCGCCTTCGCCGTGCTCATGCGCGACGACGTGAAAGAGCAGGTGACGTTCGGC
>DATMDI010000158.1:0-11076 GCA_035557875.1 Vicinamibacterales bacterium | reverse complement strand
AAGACCTGGCGCTGCTCCTGCGCGACTGGGCGCTGGCCCGCGGCGGTTCCGGACGCGCGGTGTTCATCCGCGGCGACGCGGGGATCGGCAAGTCGCGGCTGGCCGAGGAGCTGCTCGACCGCATCGCGGCGGAGCCGCACGCTGTCCTGCGGTACCAGTGCTCGCCGTTCCACGTCAACGCGGCGCTCTATCCGGTGATCGCGCATCTGGAACTCGCCGCCGGCTTCGCCCGTGACGACACGCCGGAGCAGAAGCTGCAGAAGCTCGAACACATTCTGGTGAACACGGACGCGGCGGCCGCGCCGCTGCTCGCGTCGCTGCTGTCGCTGCCGACGGATCGGTACGCGCCGCTCGGTCTCTCGGCGCAGCAGCAGAAGGAACGGACGATCGAGGTCCTGCTCGGGCAGGTCGAGGCGCTGTCGCGCATCAAGCCGCTGCTCATGGTCGTCGAGGACGTGCACTGGAACGATCCCACGAGCCTGGAGTTGCTGGATCTGCTGGTCGCGCGCCTGCCGGCACTCGCCATCCTGCTCGTGATCACCCACCGGTCCGATTGGCAGCAGTCGTATGCGCCGCGCTGGGTGGACGCCGCCCACGTCACGGCGATGACGCTGGAAGGACTGCCGGACCACGAGGTCGGGGAGCTGGCCGGCCTCATCGCCCGGGGGAAGCGGCTGCCCGACGAAGTCGTGCAGCAGCTGGTGATGCGGGCCGACGGCGTGCCGCTCTATATCGAGGAACTGACCCGGCTGCATCTCGAGTCCGGTCTCCTGCTCGAAGAGGCCGATCGCTACACGCTGGTCGAGCCGCTGCCCGAGCCGGGCATTCCCACCAAGCTGAACGAGTTCCTCATCGAGCGGCTCGATCGTTACAAGACGGCGAAGGAGCTGGCGCAGATTGGCGCGTGCATCGGCCGGACGTTTTCCTACGAGCTGCTGGCAGAGGTGTCGGGGCGAAAGGGCCGAGAGCTCGACGAGGAGCTGGCGCAGCTGACGCGGACCGGCCTGGTGTCCCGGAATCAGGCGCCACCGGACGCGGTCTACACGTTCAAGCACGCGCTGGTGAGGGACGCCGCCTACGACTCGCTTCTCGACAGCCAGCGCGAAGAGGTGCACGCGAGGATCGCGAACGCGCTCGAGCGCCAGTTTCCGCAGACGGTCGCGTGGTCGCCCGAGCTCCTCGCCCATCATCGGACCGAAGCGGGCCAGCTCGTGGAGGCGGTGCCGCTCTGGCGCCGTGCCGGTGAATCGGCGCTGGCCAGGGTCGCGCTCCAGGAAGCGGTCAACTACCTGGAAAAAGGCCTCTCGATCGTCGAGCGCCTGGCGCCGTCCGCCGATCGGGACATCCTCGAGCTGTCGCTGCGCGAGCCTCTGCACTCGGCCCGTCTTCGCTGGCGCGGCTGGGCGACGGCGGAAGTGGCGGCGAACGCGACCTCGATCCTGTGGCTGGCGCAACGGCAGTTCCAGTCGCAGAGCCTCCTGGTCGGGCTCTGGGGCATGTGGGTCAACACGATCACCCGGGGTCGCATTGCGGAGTCGATTCCGTGGGCCCGGCGTCTGCTCGTGGAAGGCGGGGACGGCGCGAATCTCGATATGCAGATCCTCGGTCACCGGGCGCTGCTGTCCTCGCATTTCTACTTCGGTGAGCTGAAGGAGTCGCTCGAGCAGCGCGACCACATCCTGGCGCTGTACGACCTGCGACACGCCGCCCGCTGGATGGAGCTCACCGGGAACGATGCGAAGACGGCGGTGGGGATCTTTGCGTCGCAATCGTTGTGGATGCTGGGATATCCCGACCAGGCGGCGCGGCTGCGCGACCAGAAGGACGCGGAGGCGCGCCGTCTCGGGCATCCGTTCGACATCGGCTGGGCGCTGACGTGGGGGGGCTACGTCTTCGACTACCTGCACGAGCCCGACGGTCTGCTGGCCGGCATCGCCGAAGCCGATCGACTGGCGCGCGAGCAGAGCATCCCGCTGCTCTTCAAGGTGCTCGTGCCGATGGTCGAGGGGCTGGGCTTTTTGCGCCGGGGCGAGCTGCCGCGGGCCATCACCGCGCTGAGAGCCGGCATCGACGGATGGAAGGCGCGTGACGGCCACCTGAATCTGCCGTACCTGAAAGCGGCGCTCGCCGATGCGCTGGCGCAGACCGGCGACCTCGACGGCGGGCTGCAACTGCTGGACGAATGCCTGGAGCAGATCGCGCGCCCCGGATGGCACGAGCGCGTGTGGCTGCCCGAGACGCTGCGCCTCAAGGGCTGGATGCTGATGCGTCAGGGCAAGCGCACGGAGGCCGAGTCGCAGCTGCGCGCGTCACTGGAGTGGGCGCGGCGACAGCATGCGCGGTCGTGGGAGCTGCGCAGCGCCACGACGCTGGCCGGTCTCTTGAGCGACGCCGGCCGTCGTGAGGCCGCGCGCGACGTGCTCGCCCCGGTGTACGGCTGGTTCACCGAAGGGCTCGAAACTCACGACCTCGTGGCGGCCCGGACGCTGCTCGAGGATCTTCGCTGAACTCTCCGCTGTTCACACCACGTCGATGGTAATCAGGGCGCGCAGGTAATCCACCCCGGTGACGACCAGGAGGCCCGAGTAGCAGCCGGGGGCGGCATCGGCGGGGACGGTCGCCGCAATGACGATGTCGCGCGACTCGTTCGGCTCCAACTGGACGTCGGGCGGCGTGCACTCGAGCAGCGCTGCCGCGATCCGGCCGCCGCGGCTGCCGAGCAGATCCGTGGCCGCGGGCACGAGCCGCACCGCCCGGCCCTCGCTGTTGCGCAGCGCCATCGAGATCGTGGCTCGCTGCCCAGGACGCACTGTCGTGCGCGGCCGCACTTCTGACGGCGGATCCATCTCGCCCCCTCCGGACGCGGGCCGCGGCACGTGGAAGGCCGGGACACTCTGTCCCGCCGGCCACATGGCCGCGAGGTGGTCCACCAGTTCGTGCACCTGGCGCAGAACCGGATTGACCGCATCGGCCGGCTGGCGTGAACCGCCGGCCACGGATCGCGTGGCCGCGGCGAGGACTCCTCTCGCCATCTCCTCGTCGAGGATCGATGCCGCCTGCGAGACGATCGAGGCCGCCTGTGCGGTGATGGCTTCGGGCACGGCGCTCACCGCGGGGCCCGAGAGCGCCTCAGCGCCTTCGAACGGCATCAAGCGCCGCAGGAAGCCGCCGATGTCGCCGAGGCCTGCGTCCGATCGCGTCAGCCGGCTGACGAGCGCCGGCACGCCGGGTGGTTGCTGATAGCTCTCCACGTGTCCTCCTGCAGCCTAAGGCTACGAGTCCCTGCTCACCATGTAGGCGATCACCTCGCGCAGGAACGTCTTGTCGCTGGATTCGGGCGTGCCCGCGAACGCCTGCGTGAATTCGAAGAGCGTCGCACCGGCGAGCTGCCGGGCCACCTTTCGTGCGTGCTCGAAGCTTCCCCGCGAGCGCATCAGTCCGAGAATCCAGTGCGTATCCGCCAGGGAGCGCACCGCACGGGGCTGGCCGAGATAGGCGGTCATGCGCGCGTGTTCCCGCGGATCCAGCCGGCGCAGGAGGTGGATCAGCATCAGCGTGCGCTTGCCTTCGAGCAGGTCGCCGCCGATCTCCTTGCCGTAGCGCCGCTCGTCGCCGGTGAGGTTGAGCAGGTCGTCCTGAATCTGGAACGCGGTGCCGAGGAAGCAACCGAAGCGATTGAAGCGATCGAGGTCCACTCCGTCCCGCGTGGCGATGAGGGCGCCGATCCGGCACGGATGGATGAAGCTGTACCAGCAGGTCTTCTTGAGCACCATGCGCAGGTAGTCGTCGTCCGTCACGTCGCAGCGGTTGTCGCGGACCCAGCCCAGTTCCATGGCCTGGCCTTCGAGCGACTCCTGCATCATGTGGTCGAACTCGTCGTAGACACGCGCTGCCAGAGGCGTCCCCAGGCGCTCCAGGTTGTTGCGCAGCATGCGGACGCTGAGCGCGGTCAACATGTCGCCGGCGTTGACGGCGATCGGCACGCCATGCTCCGCGTGCATCGTCGGCAGGCCGCGGCGGAGGTCGCTCTCGTCCTCGACATCGTCGTGCACGAGAAACGCGTTGTGGAGCATCTCGATGGCGGTGGCCGAAGTGTGCGCGTCCTCGGGATCGCCGCCAAACGCCCGGCACGTTGCCAGGCAGAGCGCCGGCCGGATTCCCTTGCCCGAGCGCGACAGGTAAGAGGCCAGCGGCTCGTACAGATGACGGCGGGGCTCCCGCTGCGGCACGGCGGACAGCAAGGCGGCGAGCGTCGTCTCGCGATACCTCGACAAGTCGGCCTGGAAGGTCTCGGCAATCATCGACGCGGTCCTACTTCGGAATCAGCGCGACGCGCCCCGACTGCGGATGCCGGTGAGGTGTCGCCGTGTGGCCTGCGCCCTGCGCTTCGGCGAGACGGACGGCCACCAGGCGCACGATCTGCTCGACGAGGCTCGTGGCCTGCCGCCGGATGTCGGGCAAGGCCCCTGCCTGCGATTCCCGGTCGGCGAGCGACCAGAACGCCTGGTGCGGCAGCGACATGCCCCCGGGACGCGACTTCGCGAGCGCATGCTCTTCGGTGCCGCTCTCGAGCGCATAGAGCATCTTGTCGGTCACCTCCGACAGCGACAGCCCGAATCGCACCAGGGTGTCGTCCCACGGCAGGCCCTGCGAGTAGCGGATGTAGTCGAGCTCGCGCCACGGCGCGAAGATCTCGGGCTCGTGCAGCGGCCACACGCCGCACCGCGGGGCGCCGGAATGCTCGGCGTCGAGGATGCCGTTCACCGCGCGGCGCGCGGCCTCGTTGGCGGCCTCCATCGTGGCGAGATCGGTGAAGGTGCGCACGTAGTCGGACGCCAGGAACAGATTCGGGATTTTCGACACCGCTTCCGGCCGCAGCTTCCACGTGTCCACGAGGTTCACGAGCAGCGGTTCCTCGTTGGCGATGGTGCCGGCCTCGTGGCGCAGGCTCGGATCGAGGCTCCAGCTGTGGAGCTGCTCGTCCCTGAGTGTCGCCACGTCGCCATAATTCACACTCTTTTTGAGCTGTTCCCACACCTCGGTCTTGATTTCCTCCGGGGTGCAGTCCCGCGCCGCCTTGCCGAACAGGCCTGGCTCGCTCCACTCCGAGATGTCGACCGAGAGGATGCCCTTCACCGTGCCGTCGCCGTAGCCCGACAGGCTGAGCGGGTTCCAGAACTGGGCCTGGGAGATCGAGGTGAGCGCCCACGGCGTGTCGATCAGGATGTTGTGCCCGCGCGTGAAGGGCACGTCTTCCTTCAGGTAGATCTGGATGCCGTTCATCCACTCGGTGATGTCGTCGAGCGTGAAGAGCGAGCCGAGAGCCGGATCGGTTTTCACCATCTCCGGCGTGATGAGGTCGATCACGTCCTCGACTGGCAGCGCGAAGACGAAATAGTCGCCGTCGACGGTCGCGCGCGTACCGCCGCGCTCGACGGTGGCCGAGCGAATGCGCTGGCCGTCGAACGAGACCGCCACCGCCTTGGAGTCGTTGTGATAGACGACCCCTTGCGATTCGAGGTAGCGGCGCCACGGATCGATCCAGGCGTCGTTCGTCGGACCGTTGAGCACGCGATCGGTGCTCGGCCCGGGCGTGATGATGTCGAACAGCAGCTGAACGAAGATGTCGCCGATCGTCTTGGTGCTCGCGGTGCGCGCCTTGGCCGCGACCAGCGAGCGGGTGATGCCGTGTCCGAGCAGCTTCTGGTAGGCAGGCGAGCGCTCTTCGGCGCCGATGAATTCCCACCAGCCGATCCTTTCGTAGTCTTCGTTGCGGCGCTCGCGGCACGACGTGACGATCTGCCAGACTTTCGACCCGAAGAACCGCAGGTCGTCGTGGCTCAGGTCGAGGTCGCCGCCGAGGAAGCGCCCGAGATCGTCGAGCATCACCCGCACGTCGGTGATCGTGCGCGGCGAACGGGCGATCAGGTCGATCGGATGGCGCCCGTAGCGGTTCAACTGGCAGCGCGTGGTGTCCACGAGGTTGTCGGCCACGGTGCGCGTCGGCCCGTACGGGATCCGCGACATCGTATGGATGACGTGCCGGTAGAAGCGCGGGAAGAACCGGAACCCGTGCTCGCCCGGCAGGTCCTTGCGGCCGTCGGTGCCGGACTTCGGCACGGGGAAGCTCCGCGCCTTACCTCCCGGAATCGGCAGCAGCTCGTGGACCTCCACGCTGAAGCCGCGCTCGACCAGCTCGTGGGCCGCGCTCAGCCCCGCGATGCCGCCGCCGAGGATGACGACCTTCGGGTTCACGATTCACTCGAGCCCCAAACAGCGTGGGACGACCCTAGCTGTTCGGCGTCTCGCCGACCGGTGTTTCGCTCGAGCCGTCGTCCTGCCTGTCGATCGTCGTCTTCACTAGATCAGCGAGAGTGTTCTGTACCTTGGGCTTCTTGGCGGCAGCACTCTTGGATGCAATCGTGAATCCTGCGACAGGCGGTTTCTTCTTGTCGCGAATCCTCAAAGCGAACCGTACGTAAACTCGAAACAGGAATTTGGCGTCCTTGGTTCTCTGGAGGAACTGGACCGTGGGGGGAGTGCCGACCACTATGTCGACGGAATTCGTACCAAGTGAGACAACGATGCCTGTTGCGGCGTCCATCTTCCCCGAGCGCAGCAACGGGCCTTTGAGCAACGGGGTGATCCGATCCGACGGAAGGACAAAAGCAAAGGACGGCTGTTGCACCGCCTCGAAGAGTTCGTTGCCGAGCACGCAGGCAAACGGAGTCGAGTGTGAGTCGTCCTCGAGGCGGCGGATGGCACCGACGACCGCCGACACCACCGCGAGACCTGTGGTGTTTATTCCGGCGTCAGCACCCCCGGGGGGCGGATTGACTACCAACTTTGTGAAGGTCTGCCTGGTGTCATAGTCGGCCAGCCCCTTCTGTGGACCCACCGTATTGGCAACGAAATCAGAGTCCTTACCCTTTCGGGCGTGCCCTTCGAACACGATTTGATCCTGCTCCAGCGCAAGGATGTGTCCGGCGCGTCGGAAGGCAAGCAGCGCGTTCGACATCGACTCGTCCGCGATCTGTTCGCTCGACAGCTTGACCCGTACGGTCAGATTGACCAGTTTCAAATTCGCCGCGTTGTGATCGCCATCGAGCATCAGTGGCTTCTGGAAGCTATCGGTATCCAGCAACCGCTCGTTTCGGACCGTCTCGGCGCTGCTCGCCAACGGGCCGTAGAGCGGCAGGAACGCCGAGGCCACGCTGGCCTTGCCGAACGCGTCGTTGACGGCGTCGTTGACCTTCCGCCACTGGTCGTCAGTCCAATTCAGATCGCCCATCGCGTGCCTCTCGCCGCTTGACGCGCGTTCGGTGTGAACGCTTCAGGTTGTAATCGAAGGCGCGATTATGCACCGCTGGTTGAGTTGCAACAACGATCGATCACGAACTTTCCGGTGTCGCTTGCGCCATTTAAAGAGTGCACCGCCTTAGCTCATCAGCGCGGCGTGGAATCCAGAATTCGCATCAGGCGGGCCAAACACCACGTCACGTCGCGGGCAGGCTGCCGAGGTATCGCTTCAGGAAGTCGAGCCCGGCACGCAGTTCGCGTTTGATGGTGGCCGGCGACAGGCGCATTTGCGCCGCGATTTCTTCCATCGACAGCCCGTCGAAGAAGCGGAGCTCGACAATTGTGGCCTGCCGCGCCTTTCGGCCGCGCAGCCGGCTCAGGGCGCTGCGGACCGACAGCGTGCGCTCGACCGGCGGCCGCTCGGCGCGATGGTGCTCCATCACGAGTTCCACCGGCTGCCGTGGACGCTTGCAGGCGTGCCGGCGGCGCGCGTCATCGACCAGCACACGGCGCATGCACGTGGAGGCAAGCGCCAGGAACTGCGCTTCGTTGTCACGGTTCAGCGACCGCTGCCGCGCCAGCCGCAGGTAAGCCTCGTGAACCAGCGTCGTCGGTTCGAGCGCATGAGGCCGGGCCTCTCGCGCCAGATGGCGGCGCGCCATGAGGCGGAGGTCGGTGTGGAGCGCGGCCGCCAATCGGCCGGCGGCGGTCGGCATTCCGCGGCGTGAACTCTCAGGTCTGGTCTCCAGCATGCCGGAAGCGGTGGGGGACATGGTCGGCTCTCCTCGTGCTCGGTGCACCAGCCGAGTAGACCGCTTCAGCGTTCTACCCCATGTGATCTGGATCACATCGAGCGGTTGACCTTGATCACCGCGCACGTTCCCGCCGGTTTCTACACTCCACGCAGATCGCCTGGAAGGAGGACGACATGCGCGGCACGGAAGCACGGTTGGACAGCGCGGCAGACGGCCGGTTTCAGTCGTTGATCAGGATCGGAGGCGGTGGCATGGGCATCGTCTACGGTGCGACGGACACCTGGACGCAGCGCCGCGTTGCGCTCAAGCTGCCGATACCGACCCGCCGGGGTCTGAAGCAGGCGAACGAGCAGCTGCAGCGGGAGGCGCTGGCGCTCGAACTCGCCGGCCACCGCCACGTCTGCTCCTTCTACGACCTCACGACCAGCGCGGGCCGTACCTGCGTGGTCATGGAACGGCTGGAGGGTGAGTCGCTTCGGGCGCGGCTCGTCCGCGGGCGCCCCAACACGACGGAGTTGCTGGACATCGCCATCCACGTCGCGTCGGCGCTGGCGGCGATCCACAAGGCCGGCGTCGTGCACCAGGACATCAAGCCGGCGAACATCTTTCTCACTCCCTCCGGCGTCGCCAAGGTGCTGGATTTCGGCATTGCCACCTGGATCGGCGGGCCTTCGACGGGGCTGGTGTCCTCACCTCCTTCGGCCGCGGGGCCGGTGCTCGGTTCCCCGAGCTACGTCTCGCCCGATCGCCTGTTGCGCCGCCCAGCGGATCCGCGCAGCGACCTGTTTTCGTTCGGCAGCGTCCTGTACGAGATGGCCACCGGCCAGGTGCCCTTCGCCGCGGACTCGCCGTTCGAAATGCTGTTCAACGTGCTCGAGGCATGCCCGGTGCCGATGGGCGACCTCGCACCCGGGCATCCGGCCGCGCTTGGCCGGATCGTCCACAAGCTGCTGGCGCGGAGAGCCGGCGACCGGTACCAGTCGGCGGGAGAAGTGCTGGGGGCGTTGAGCGGTGTGGCCGCAGCGAGCCAGGCCGGCGTCGCCAGCCGGCTGGTCCTGAACTAAAGGAAGAGTGTTAGTCTCGATATATATGCGCTCGCTCCTGCTCCTCTTTGTGCTGCTGCCGGTCACCGTCCTCGCGCAAGCGCCGCCGGCCGCCGGTGTGCCGCAAACCGACGAGGAAAAGACGCTCTACGCCGTCGGGCTGGTCATGCAGCGCTCGCTGCGGCAATTCGATCTGAGTGCGGCGGAGCTCGAGTTCATCCGGCGCGGCATCGCCGACGCGCAGGTGGGCAAACCGATCGTGGATCTCGACGAGTGGGGCCCGAAGATCCAGGCGCTGGTCAACGCGCGAGGCGAGCGCGTCGTCGGCCGCGAGAAGGAAGCGTCCGCGGCCTATCTCGCGAAGGCGGCTGCCGAGGCCGGCGCGGTCCGGACGGAGTCGGGCATCGTCTATACCGAGAGCGCCGCCGGCACCGGTGTCTCGCCGACGGCCGCCGATCGCGTGAAAGTGCACTACCGTGGCACGCTCATCAACGGCACCGAGTTCGACAGCTCCTACGCGCGCAACGAGCCCGCGGTGTTTCCGCTGGGGGGCGTGATCCGCTGCTGGACCGAAGGCGTGCAGCGGATGAAGGTCGGGGGCAAGGCGCGCCTGGTCTGCCCGTCCGACGTCGCCTACGGCGACCGAGGTAACGAGGCGATCCCCGGTGGCGCCGCGCTCGTGTTCGAGATCGAACTGCTGGAAATCGTCTCCGCGCCGCCCGCCGCCAACTGACGGGCGCACCCCGACCGCGCGGGAAGCCGCGCCGGGCCAACCCGGCGCCCGCCTGCCTTGATTCCGGGCGGCTCTCCGCGTAAGTTTCCTTGGGCTCGTGCTCGGCGTCCCGGCCGCCCGAGTCCGCCGCAAGATATCGAAAGGAGTTCGGTGTGTCACCAGGATGTGACCGTCTGCGCCTGGCGCTCGGAGTGATCGCCATCGGTCTGATCTCGATCGCACCCGCCCGCGCGCACCACTCGTTCGCGCCCTACGAACCGACCCTGCAGATCAAGCTCTCCGGGGTCGTCACCGAGTTCAAATGGGGCAACCCGCACGTCTATTTCGAGATCGACGCCTCTGATGCTGCGTCGGGCGCGACGCGCCACTGGCTGATCGAAGGGGCGAGCACGAGCATCCTGAATCGCGCCGGCTGGAAGTTCAACCTGCTCAAACCGGGAGACAAGGTGACCGTGATCGTGTCGCCGCTCCGAAATGGCGAGCCGGCGGCGCTGCTGAAGCAATTGACGCTCGCCGACGGCAGGAAATTCTCGAACGGCGCGGCCGCCGGAACCGCCACGATCGAGTGAGGGATGCCATGCGCTTCAAACTGATCGTCGTCATCCTCACGGCCGCGGCCGCGGCGGGCACACCGGCGTGGGCGCAGACCCGAGCGGCCGGGCGCAGCATCACCGGGTCGTGGGAGGTCTATCCCTTGCGGGGAGAAGGCTTCGGATCCGGCGTGCCGCCGAAGACGCCGATCGCGGCGCCCAAGCCGATTCCCGCACCGCCGCTCCGCCAGCCGCACCTCGACCAGTGGCGCGCGGTGCAGGCACAGAACGCGGAGCTCACGCGCAAGGGGCTGCCGCCGCCGTCGTCAGGGATGGCCTGCATGCCGGAGGGCATGCCGGGCATGATGGGAGCCACCTTCCCCATGGAGATCCTGGAGACGCCCGGGCAGGTGACGATCATCGAGGAGGCCTACAACCAGGTGCGTCGCATCTTTCTCAACGCGACCGCACTCGCGCCGGAGGAGGCCGAGCCGCGCTACGCCGGCCACTCGACGGGGCGATGGGACGGGACCACTCTGGTCGTGAACACCGTGGGCGTCAAGGAGTCGGTCCGATTCCGCAACGTCCCCCATTCGGCGCGCATGCGCATCACCGAGCGCATCCGCTTGATCAACGACGAGATGCTGGAGAACCAGGTGACGGTCGACGATCCCGAGTACCTGACGGAGCCGTGGACCTGGACGTGGATGTACAAG